>JAGHBF010000147.1 GCA_021161165.1 Candidatus Aminicenantota bacterium | reverse complement strand
TGAACAACAAATTCAAAAATTTTAAAATAGAAAAATAGCTAATGGGGAGAGTTGTGTCCAGTTTAATTTGGCACATTTTCCAGTTTAATTTGTCTTACAACACTCCCAAAAGAAACGTCATACCTAAAATCATAAAAAACACAAAAATTTTTCTCATTTTTCACCTCCATATAAAAACAATGCAAATTTCATGCCATAAAATAACGCTTTATTTAAGAGAAGTTGTGTGTTTCCCTCCGGCAAAATTTGTCGAATTTATAACAAAATTGTCGACAATTGAGGCTTTCTCTGTTGGGAATAAAATATTATTGCACAATGGAATGTGAAATGTGAAGAGCTGATCTCTATTAATTGAAGGCAGAAAGAAAAAGAGATAAAATTAAAATCTAAAAATTATAATGGAGGTGTTTACAATGAGCGAAAAGGTCAAAATAGGTATTATTATCTGCGACCGTTATAGAAGCTGCGCTGGGGGAAAGTGTTTCCGTGCCTTAAGAAATAGAGAGGGCGGATTCAGCATTTACAAAAACCAGGATTTAGAAGTGGTGGGATTTACAACTTGCGGTGGATGTCCTGGTGGAAACATAGAATACGCTCCTGAAGAAATGAAGAAAAATGGTGCCCAAGTAATACACTTTGCAACAGGTTTTGTTGTGGGTTATCCTCCATGTCCTTACATTAAATATTTTAAAGACTACATTGAAAAAAGATTCGGATTAAAAGTCGTGGTAGGCACACATCCAATTCCACAGAAATATTATTTAATGCACCAGAAACTCGGCACATGGGATTCTTCTGAATGGAAGGAACTGATTGAACCAACTTTATGCACGGAGCAAATCAGAAAATCTTATGACTAATTTTAAAATAGAATCAAGGTCTTAAAAGCCGGAAGCTATTCGCTTAGCACTTTTATCATGCGAAAAAAATTGAGGCGGCTCTCTTTAGAAAGTGAAATGGTGAACTTTTTTAGCTTTTTGAATTTTAGCTTTTTATAAAGGTTTACAGCCACTGAATTTTCCTTTTCAACATCCAGAACAAGAGATGACAAACGCTCTTCTGCCGCACTAATTTCCGCAAGTTCTATTAACTTCTTACCAAATCCTTTCCCTCTAAATTGAGGAAATACAGCTACATTGCTAATATAATATGAATTTTTTGGTAATTGTCCTATCTCTTTATTGAAAACAAGTAATTTTGGTAGCCTTCGAATCATGAAGAAACCAAGAAAACGTAACATGAGAAATCCTGTCTTTAGAGATTCCTTTTTGTTTTCTCTCCAGCTGTAGCTTAAAAGCATTCCTGCATTTTTACCCTGATGTCTTATAAAACGCACATGTTCAAAGCTGAAAAGATTGGATTTGGAGACGAACATCTCTTTAAGCATGAGTTCTGTATTGGGACCGAAAAGTTCCGGAAAATAAGGGGACGCCATCAAAACCAGATTTACAAAATCTTCCACATCAGCCTTTGAAGCTTCCCTTACTTCCATAACACCAATATTCTACACCACTGTTTGGAATATAATTAAAATAGAATGTGAAATGTGAAGACTTTACCCTACCCTTAAGCCCTCTTCATTTTAATTGGAAAGTTCAAAGGTTGAAATAGGCAGGTATTCAATGAGGAAGAAAAAGAAGATGGAATTGCTTGGATTTACTGGAAAACTCGTTTTTCAAGGACCGCTTTCCCCATTCATGCCCTGGCTGAAAACAGGGGAAAAATTTCATATCGGAAAAAACACTTCTTTTGGCTTTGGAAAATACAAGGTAAATATAGAGAAAAAATAAAAGGGGGCGTATTGCCCCCCACAGGTATTCGCTATTGCTTTTTGCTATATTCTTCCTGCGTCATAACGTGAAGTGGTTCAATTTTAGCCTTAGCAAGAAGTTTGTTTAGTTTCGCCACATCCTTCTGGATTATATGCTCAAATCTGGAACGGACGTCTTTTATTTTTTCTTCAAGCACTTTCGCATAGTAAATCTGGGAATCAGTGGGTCTTCCTCCATAGCTTATTACGGAGCTGTAGAGTCCCACAACTTTTTCTCTCAATTTTCCTCTGGTCATCAATCCTCCCTTTCTAACAATTGTGCCATGAAATTCGTCCATCTTCTTAGCAAAGGCTTTGAGCTTCTTTGAAAGTCTTTTTGAACGGGTCTTTGCAGCTTTATCCTCTGCCTGGTCTTTAAGGCTCTTTATTGAATCCGCAATGTAAGCGAGGTCTTCCTGCATTTGATAAAGCTTCATTACAAGTTTATGGCGTATTTCACGGTCCTGTTTCGTGTATTTTGTTCTGGGGTCAGGAAGGAGGGTAATTTTTCCTTCATATACATTTTTCCCTTTTACAAGCCTTACTGTATATGTGCCCTCTTTTACCATTGGACCTGTGCTTATCAGCATTCCAAGACCCGGTGAAAAGCCTGTCTTCGGCGGCTTCAGTCTCATATCCCAGAAAATTCTGTTTATTCCCCTGCTCTTTTTAGCGGGAAGGGTTTTTATTACTTTCCCATTCTCGTCCAGAATTTCCAGCTTTAAGTCTCCGAAAATATGCCTTTTCTTCAGGTAATAGGTTATGAAGGCTCCTTCTGGAAGGTTTTCTCCAAAAAATTCGCTGTCTCCCGGAAACTCCTGCAAAAATGTAGGAATTCTCATAATCGCTGGCCTTGAAGGAAGAACCGCTGCTGGTGCCTCCAGAATTTCCTGATTCAGGTTTCTAAGCGCTGTTATGTCGTCTATTATCATAATGCCGCGGCCATGGGTTGCAAGCAGAAGGTCATGCTCTCTGGGATGAATGGCAATATCTCTCACAGCAACTTCAGGAATTGATTTTATCCTTGCCCATTGTTTTCCTCCATCTACTGAAATGTAAAGGCCAAATTCTGTTCCAAGAAACAGCAAGTTCGGATTCTTAAGGTCTTCCCTCACCACATGACAATATCCCTCTATTGAATCAATGGCAAGTGGTATCCAGGTTTTCCCGTAATCCGTGGTTTTGTAAACGTAGGGTTTCATATCCCCTGTTCTGTGGCCATCAAAGGTTACATAGGCAACTGCCGGATCAAAGTGGCTCGCTTCCACAGAGGAAACCCATGTGTTTGCAGGAATTCCTGGAACATTTTTCACCACGTTTTCCCAATGCTTTCCACCATCCCTCGTAATCTGGAGGTTACCATCGTCTGTTCCGACCCAGATAATATTTTTGTCTAGTGGGGATTCGGAAATTGTAACTATTGTGCAGTGGTTTTCAGCTCCTGTAACATCAGGGGTGAGGCCACCGGATTTCTCCTGCTGGAGTTTTGCAGGGTCATTGGTTGTCAGGTCCGGGGAAATCTTTTCCCAGGTATCCCCCCGATTTGTTGACTTAAAGAGAAATTGTGCGCCTATGTAAATTGTATCAGGGTCATGATGGCTAAGAGCAACGGCTGCATCCCAGTTAAATCTGTATTCGGGTTCGTCTTTGCTCACCGGCATGGGTTTTATGTCCTTTGTCTCAAGTGTTCTTCTGTTGAATCGCTCAAGGTTCCCTTCCTGCCATGAATAGTAAACTATGTCAGGGTCTTTGGGATGGGGAAAAACATAAAATCCGTCCCCTCCACCGACGTTTTTCCATTCGCTGTTCTTTATTCCCTGACCGGTAAAGCTATTGGATGGGCCGTACCATGCGCCGTTATCCTGAAGACCTCCATAGACATTATACGGAACTTCCATGTCATACCATACATGGTAAAACTGGGAAACAGGGAGATTGTTAAGGAATCTAAATGTTACCCCTTTATTTGTAGATTCATAAACGCCACCGTCTGTTCCAACCATTACATTGTTGGGGTCTTTAGGATTAACCCATATTGAGTGAAGGTCTGGATGTGTTCCCATATTTTCAAAAAGGAAATTGAAGCTCTTTCCTCCGTCCCTGCTTACAGCAAGCATAAGTCCAGCCACATAGACTCTGCGATGGTCCGTAGGGTCTACTGTAAGGCTTGCAAAATAAAAGGGTCTCATCTTAACCGCTATGGTGTCGTTCATCTTCCTCCAGTTTTCCCCCATATCGTCAGAACGATAAAGTCCACTGCCCTTTTTCGCTTCCACCTTTGCATAAAGGGTAGCAGGCCTTGAAGGAGCTATCGCCAGAGCTATTCTTCCAAGAGGACCTTCAGGAAGTCCTCTGGTTAATTTCTTCCAGGTTTTGCCTCCATCTTTTGTCCTGTAAAGCCCACTTCCCGGGCCTCCTGAATTGAAGAACCAGGGCAGTCTTCTAAACTGCCACATTGAAGCGTACAGGACATCGGGCTCCTGAGGGTCAATTACAAGGTCAGCACATCCGGTTTTCTCATTAACATAGAGAAGTCTTTTCCAGGTTTTTCCTCCGTCTTCAGTTTTATAAACCCCTCTTTCTTTATGGTCATTCCAGAGGTGTCCCATAACACACACATACACTATTTTTGAATCCCCGGGGTGAACCACAACCTTTGCTATTCTCTCGGAGTTTTTGAAACCCATGAATTTCCACGTCTTTCCGCCATCTTCGGTTTTGTAAAGGCCGGTTCCAACTGACACGCTATTTCTGACATTGGTTTCTCCTGTTCCAACCCAGACGGTATCGGGATTATTCTGGTCAATGGTTATTGTTCCAATGGACATTGTGTACTTATCAAAAATGGGTTTAAAGGTAATTCCTCCGTTTGTAGTCTTCCAGACACCTCCTCCCGCTGTCCCAACGTAAATTATTCTGGGGTCTTTAGCGACAGCATCTATGGCTGTAATTCTTCCTCCCATAACCGCAGGTCCTATGCTTCTGGCTTTAATACTACTGAAAAGTCCGGATGTTATTTTTATCCCCTTTGCCAGGCCGGGGAGAGTGAGCACGAGAATAAGAATAAAAATAAGAGAAACTTTTCCTTTTCTTAAACCACTCATTTTTAACTCCCCTTACTTTTTATTTTTTGAAGAAGCCGGCATGGTAAATATTGAATCGTCAATTTCAGGATTTACCTCTATCTTGTTAAAAGTCATAAGAGATACAGTCTTTCCATTCGCTTTTGACTCAAAATAGAAGGGAAACATAATCCCGTTCACCTCTTTGTAATCTCCGAATACTGTTTCAACCTTATATTCAGTTTCTCCCCGTTTCATGTAGGTTTCAGTCATTATTTCTATACCGCTCTCCACATCAAGATAATGATAGGATACACTACCATCCTTTTTGGTTAGTTTGAGTTTATACACTTCAGTTCCTTCAATTTCATCCTTTCCCAGGTATTCAAGTTTATAGCCCAGCTTTTTGTAGTTTACCAGGGGGTCCCAGCTTTCTGATTGTTCTTTAACCTGCTTTGCCTGCATCTCTGGCATGAGTTGAGGTTCTTTGCTTCCCATAAGTGGCATAATCCACCATGCTTTTTCCCCATCAAATGCCTGAACAATAGTCTGTCCCTGAATAACTGTTTCAGTTCTAATTTTGTTGGGTTTTTTTATCCACATTTTTACAGGTATTTCCATGGACTGAGCAGCCTCAATTGTCATTTTCCCCTCCAGATAAATGGTTTTGATCCCCTTTAACTTTTCAAGGCCTCCCCTTGCTTTGTAGTTCTTTGCAAGGACTTGCTCTAAGGTTTCTCCAGCATAAACATTTCCGACCAAAAATATAAGCCCAATTAAAATCCACCCTAAAGTTTTTCGCATTCTCTCCTCCTTCAAATTTTTTATGCAAATATTATACGATTAAACAAGGGCTAAGTTAATAAAAACCGATAATTCTGGAAATATGACTTTCTTCAACGAAAAACTTATTCAAAGTTAAATGAAGTGCTATTTTCCAGATTACTTTATAAACATAGAAAAATTATCAATAGGACCCAATATAGGTTGCATTTTTAAAGGCTGTCGACAAATCAACCGGCTTTTCCAGGGGATATCTA
>JAGHBF010000129.1 GCA_021161165.1 Candidatus Aminicenantota bacterium | reverse complement strand
TCCATCTCCATTACCCGGTATGAAAGTGTTTTACGAAAGTTCTGATGAGGAAGTTCCCGTATACGAACCATGGCTTCTTTTTGAAACAGAAGTAATTTTCGATGAACCAAAACTGGGATTTTACCATCGCAAGCGGATCAGAAGTGCACTCAAAAAGGGGATAACGCTCTGGAAGAATTTAAAGGCGAACTTCAAACCGTTCATCCTGAAGGTGCCAGATTTAAACCACTTCCATCAAAGTTTGGGCTGAAGGATATAAACAAAATGAAACAAAGATTTAAAGAGGTATTACTCTCGGAGATGAAGCTGGTCCTTTTCTACAACAGGAACTTGAAACTTCTTTCCCACCCAGGAGAGAGCAGGGAAGATTTTATTCTCAGGTGTAGAAAGGTGGTGGAAGGAAGAGCGCGGAGAGAAACTGAGTCTTTAAGAGAAAGGTACCAGAGAAGGCTGGAAAAACTGGAAGATTCTTTGGAGCGAGAAAAGGCCAGGCTTGAAACTCTGGAAACTACATATAAAGGTAGAGTGGCAGAGGAAGCCCTTTCTGTTGGAGAGACACTTTTAAGGCTTGCCCTTGGGGGGAAACCAACGACTGCTCTTTCACGCTCTGCAAGAAAGCGTAGAATGAGTGCGGAAACAAAGAGACGGATTGCTGAGAAAAAACAGAGAATAGAGGACATAAAGGAAAAAATACTAATTCTTCAGGATGAGATTCAAAAGAAAATAGAGGAGATACAGAACAAATACAAAACGATTGTCTCTGGAATTGAACCTTATCCTGTAAGACTGGAAAAACAGGATATTATAATTTCCAATGTTTTTCTCATATGGAGAACATGAAGATGTCTTAAACGAACGAAGTTAAATTTAATTTTTCATTTTGAAGAAGCGATAATTATTATAGTAAATTTCAGGTGAAAATCTTAATGCCTTTTAACGAAGGTTTATTTATTTCCTTAATAATAGGTTATATTTTAGGGAGTTTCCTTCCCGCGTATTTTATAGGAAGATTAAAGGGCTTTGACATAAGGAAAAGGGGGGATGGAAATCCGGGAATTGCCAATGCTGCTCATATCATGGGGTATAAAATAGCAATATTTGTTGCTATATACGACATTTTTAAGCCTATCATTGCTATTTCCGTTGCAACTCTTTTCCATCTTCCACCAGCTTCAAAGTTTGCAGCAGGTTTTGCTGCGGTTTTAGGGCATGTTGCTCCTTTTTACCTCCGCTTCAAGGGTGGAATGGGAATGGGGGCCTGCGTAGGTATCATTGCATATTCCATCGGAGAATTACTATCTAAAAGCTGGCGCTTTATTTATATCCTTTTACCTGTTATTGCTATTATCGCTTTGGGCTTTTCACTGAGAAAACATCTAAAGATGAAATCGGTAAACTTTTCCTATTTTATACTGCTTCCTTTAATATGTATTTCAGCTGTTCTTTTTTATGGAATAAACGCAGCAACTGTGTCCCTTTCAATAGCTTGTTTGTGGATTGTGGTGCAGAAAAACATTTTTTTGTTAAAAGAAAAGCTAAAAGGCTCAACGCCTGAGGAAAGACTTCTTTTAAGGAGAAAATGGCTTAGACCAGCAGCAGCGGTTTTCCCTGTTGGAGTGCTTTTTTACAGAAAGTACACCCTTATCCTGCTGGCTACAGTTTTTGCTGTTTTTGTTATACTTGAAATTTTAAGGTTTACATCAGGAGCAAGAAATTTTCCCTTAAGCTATAAAAGAGAAGAATCTCATAGAATTTCTTCCATGGTTACTTTTCTCTTCTCTGCTCTCATAACAATGGCTTTTTTCACATCCCATATTGCTTCTCTTGCAATTATGTTTACAATTTTCGGTGACCTTTTTGCCTGGAGCATCGGAATAACCATAGGCGGTAGAGGTCCTTTGGGAAAGACATGGGCAGGAACTGTTGCATGTTTCATTTCGTGCTTTGCCATTGTTTCAGTATATTATAAACTTGGACTGGTTCACCTTTATATTGGAATAATAGGAGCTATAGCTGCAACTTTAATTGAGTTAGCCCCAATAGAGGATGATAATTTTTCCATGACCGTGGTAAGCGCAATTCTAATGGAAATAGTAAAGAAAATCGTATGAAAATCAGAGTTTTTCTCCTCCCATCCCCCTCATCTTTTCCTTTATTTTCAGGAACCAGCGGAGGCGACGCGCAATTTCCTTTTCCTCTCCCCTTTCAATAGGGAAGAAAAATCTTTTTCTTACCCCTTCCGGAAGACACTCCATGGGGGTTGTGCCTTCCTCGAAGTCATGGGCATACATGTAGCCTTCCCCATAACCTTCTTCCTTCATAAGTTTAGTTACAGGGTTTCTCAAATGAAGAGGAACAGGTTTGTGCGCGGTCTCTGTAGCCTCTTTTTTAGCAAGCGACCAGGCTATATAAGCGGTATTGCTCTTGGGGGCAAGGGCTACATAAATTGTGGCATAAGCAACAACAAGGTCACCCTCAGGTGAGCCGAGAAATTCATAGGCTATCATTGCATTTGTTGCTATTTGGAAGGCTCTGGGGTCTGCAAAGCTTACATCCTCTACCGAGGCCATTATCAGCCTCCTCAGAACTGGGCCCATATCCGCACCTGCAATGAGCATTCTTGCCAGCCAGTAGAGTGCAGCATCCGGGTCTGAATTTCTCAGTGATTTGTGATAGGCAGAGAGCATGTCGTAATGGTAATCCCCGGCTTTGTCATAGAGGAAGGTTCTTTCCCCTGAGGCTTTTATAATATGGGTTTCTTGTATTTCCCCGTTAGAAATTCTTGCTGCTATTTCGAGGGTGTTCAGGACTCTTCTACCATCCCCTCCGGAAAGCTCAATAATTTTTCTCCTTGCCTGGACGGTTAAATTTACTCCAAGTTCCCTTATCCCTCTTTCCAGGATTTTTTCCAGTTCTTCCCTGCCAAGTTCTTTGAATCTTATCACCTTCAGTCTTGAAAGAAGGGGAGGGATAACCTCAAAAGAAGGATTTTCGGTGGTTGTTCCTATAAGAATTACTTTTCCAGACTCAAGATATGGGAGGAAAGCTGCCTGCTGGGCTTTGTTATATCTGTGGATTTCATCTACAAAAAGCAATTTGGGACCAAGGAGCTCTCCTCCCTCCATAGCCTTTTTGACTTCTGTTATAGAGTTTATCACTGCTGAAAAATACAGGGGTTCCATCTCCCATTGTCTTGCAAGTATTTGAGCCGCGGTGGTTTTTCCGCATCCAGGAGGACCCCAGAAAATCAGGGAGGTTGGAGGAAGGTTTTTTAAAAGTGGGAGGACGTGGGTCTGACCCACAAACTCCTCCCACTTTTTTGGTCTTAACCTTTCGGCTAAAGGCGTATATCCTATTTCTTTTCCTCCTCTTTCCAGCTTTCAGGACTATCAGGGAAGATATCGGAAAGTTTTTTGTTTAGCACAAGCAGGTAACCGAGCCCCTTCTCCCTTCCCACTGTTTTCCCGTTCATTTCACCAAGGTGGACGGTCACAGTTTTCCCTTTTTCAAGTGTAAATTTTATGGTAGCTTCAGGTTTAAACCCTGCCGGGTTATCTATGAAGTCTTCTGCTTCAAGATCCTCAATCGTCCTGAGGAATCCCTCAACATTGTCCTTTTTAAGTGCAGAGGAGAAGGGTTTTAAAGCTTTCCATTGGTCTTTTTCCTCTATAGCTTCGAAAATTTTTCCCTTGTAATTCCATGTAAACCTCTTTACATCAAAGCTATAGAAGCGGACAAGCCTCTTCTCCCTCAGTTCCTTTACCTGCTTGGCAAGAGTTTTGTAAAGAGAATCCTCCACTCTGTATATTGAATTGTCCCTCAGGACATAATATCTGTCGTCTTTTTGGGAAATTTTTAGCTCAATAGGTTTCTTTTTCCCTTTAAGTGTTATCCTGACGGTGAGGTCAGGGTTTTCAAGTCCGTATTCCTTTATCTTTTCCTCTGTTGCAGAGTCGCTAACAAATTCCTTTGCCTCAGACCCGGTAATTGTGTAGAGAAGATCATCACATTTGTAGTTATCAGCAAGTGCTTTTACAGGCTTTGAAAGCCACCAATCCTCTCCTTTTTTTATGAGGGTGTAAGAAGTTTCCTTTCCCAGAACTTCTATTTTCTGAACCTTATCCTCGTCAAATTTTGCGATTTTCTTCTCCCTATACTCCATTGGTTCCTTTATGAGAAGGTCAGTAAAGATGGAGGATAAAATGACTACTTTAGAATCCTCTTTTAACTTTGCATATCTGTCAGAGTTTAGAGGGTTTTTATCTCCCACAAGAATCTCAAGTGGGGTAGTACTTCCCCTTTCCCATATTTTAAGGGTTATCTCGGGTTCCTTGAGTCCGTATTTCCTGAGGTCTGCGGGTTTTTCGTCCACCAGTTTTTCGTATTTGAGGTCTTTTACCTCGTCAGCAATTCTTTCAAGGACATAATTGTCAGCTGCCACATCCTTTGGCTTTCTCATCCTCCATCTTCCATTGAGGTTTTCGAAAATGAGGTCTGTGCCGTCTTTCCTCTTTATTTCCACTCTCTGGACCGCTTCAGATAACTTTACAAATCTGTTTTCTTCCTCCTTCTTTTTTTCCTGGTATTTAGAAAGGAAATAAATCCCTCCTGTAAGAATTATCAAAATGATAAAAAGTATTATAGGAGTTCTTGACCTCATAGCCACCTCCTTCTTACCCATACTAATATTCCAAGAATCAGGAATATCTCAGGGATAAGGATAAGGGATATAAATCCCAGGAGTCTTTGCTGATTTGCTGTAAGAACAAGGGTTGTTGGTTTAAAGGTCCTAGGTTTTATGGCTATAAGGTTTTCTTCCTTGGCACACCAGTTGACTGCGTTTTCAAAAAGATTTCCGTTTCCTTGTTGATCAAAATAGGCATTTTTTATAAAGTCCGAATCCCCGAAGACGACAATTCTTCCCTTCTGTTTCCCTTCAACTTCCAGTGCAACAGCCAGAGAGATGGGCCCTCTTATATCTGTCGCTGGATCAAAATCTGCCTTGCCCCCAAGCTTTGTTTTAGCCCAGCTTTTAGGACTGGATTCCACTATTTCCGTGCCAGTAACACCCTTTGGCAATGGATTTGCAAGAAAAACTCCCTGAGCAAGAGGGTAAAAAGTCATGAGTTTAAAGTCTTTGGTTATTTCATGGTATTTGTAGCTTGTGGCTACAGGAACAAGGACGTTTGCTCCAAGTATCTGTCCGAACATGTCAACAACAACAGTGTTTTTCAATTCCACCCCGAATTTTTTTAGGTAGCTGGGAATTTTTTCGAGGGGTTTCTGAAGTGGGTCAATCATAAAGATGACGCTTCCCCCGCTTCTCAAAAATTTATCGATTCTTGTTATTTCAATGTCTGTATAGTCAGTTTTTGGCCCAGGAATAACTATTATTTTTGCTGTCTCCGGGACATCGCCTTCCACAAGGCTTATTTCTCTTACCTCATATCCAAGATTCCTCAGGTCTTCGGCTACCTTTGAAAGGCCATTTTTCCCGAAGTCCTCGATGGAGCCTTCACCATGTCCTTTTATGAAGAATATTTTCTGCCCGGCTTCCTTTGTAAGTTTAATAATCGCATTGGTCAGGTTTTCTTCTGTGAGGTCTTCAACTTTTGTTTTCCTTTTGCCTACTTCTACAAGGACCGTGTTCAGATGAATATTTCCATATTTTGCTATTACCTCCGGGGATTTGTATGGGTCTATTATTTTATAAGAAAATTTTGACGAATTTATGTCTCTGTACTGCTCAAGGAGATTTTCCATCTTATTCCTTGCATCCGAGCGCTCTTCGGCGAAACCTATAACATTAACTTTATCTTTAAGGTTCTTTAGAATCTTTACAGTCTGAGGAGAAAGGCTGTATACCTTTTCCTTTGTCAGATCGATTCTTTTATGAAATTTTGCGAAGCCGTAGTTAAGCACTCCCACTATTGCAAGACCCAGTATGACCGTGGCAAAAAGATTTATGCCCATGGCGTCCACGATTTTTATCACAGCATATGTAATAAATCCTATTGCGGCTATTAAAAGCCCTGCATAGAAAATTAAATTGTTTCCCAGCAAAAATCCGAGGTTTATGGCTAGAAGCAAGATTATTGCAGCTGTCCAGATTATAAGATTTATTCTCTTTTTCATGACATCACCTCCACCACCTTCTTACTTCTAAGATTGCATATGTGAGAAAAAGTCCTACAAAGGCAAAGCTAATGTAAAAGACCAGGTCACTTGTATCCACAACCCCTCTGGCAAGATTGTCGAAGTGGCTGAAGAAGGAAATGTATTTTAGGAATCCCTTAAGAAAACTTGAAACATAGGTTAGCCAGTAAATAAGCCAGAGAAGAAGGAGAATCCCGAAACTGAAGACAGCTGCTACAATTTGATTTTCTGTTAGAGATGATGCAAAGAGTCCGAAGGCTATAAAAGCTGCACCTAAAAGGAAAATCCCGAGATAACCTGTAAGCACAGGTGCCAATTCAGGTTTAGTAAGGAAAAAGGGATAAAATGCATAGGGTACAGTTGCCACAATCATAACAAGCAGAACTACGAGAGAAGCTATATATTTACCTAGTATGATTTGAGTGTTAGTAAGAGGGAGGGTAAAGAGAAGTTCGTCAGTGTGCTGCCTTTTTTCTTCGGCGAAAAGCCTCATAGTTAAAACAGGAAGTAAAAGAAGCAATATTATGGCTGCATTAGAGAAGAAAGGAGAGTAAACGTATTGATTTAGATTCAATCTGGAAGAAAAATAGGGATTATTTCCCGCCTGCACTGAAAGGATGCTGAAATTGGAAACCATTACATAAAACATAAACCCTGTTATAAGAACAAAAAGGGCTGAAATAATATAGGCTGTAGGAGAAGAAAAGTATATTTTCAATTCTTTTTTTACTATTGCCCACACGTTTCTCATGCTTTCACCTCCTTAGAGATGGCAGAAATGTAGATTTCCTCAAGACTTGCGGAACCGTATTTCTTTTCAATTTCTTCTATTTTGCCGAATTCAATGAGCCTTCCTTCGTTTATTATCGCTATAGTGTCGCATATGGAAGTAACTTCCTGGAGAATGTGGGTGGATAGAATAACAGTCCTTTTCCCTGCCAGAGATTTTATAAGCTGACGGATTTCTACTATTTCCTTTGGATCAAGTCCAATTGTGGGTTCATCGAGGATTAAAACCTTAGGGTCTGCGAGGATGGCCTGGGCTATTCCTACCCTCTGCCTGTATCCCTTGGAGATATTTCTTATCAGTCTGTCTGCTACTTTTTCCAGTCCGGTTTTTTCTACCACTTCCTCAATTCTGTTTTTAAGTTCCTTTCCCCTAAGACCTTTTACCTGTCCTACAAACTCAAGAAAGGAACGAACCTTAAGTTCTGGATATAGGGGTGGAACTTCAGGGAGATACCCTATAAGCCTCTTTGCTTTAATTGGCTCCTTTTGAATTTCTATACCTGCAATTTCAGCCTTTCCAAAGGATGGTGTGGTATATCCTGTTAGCATCCTCATAGTAGTTGTTTTACCAGCACCATTGGGTCCCAGAAACCCGAGTATAGTTCCCTCTGGAACTTCCATATTGAGCCGATATACGGCTCTAATTTCCCCATAAAATTTGGTGAGGTTCTCAGTCCTGATCATGGTCACCTCCTACATTCTATCTGGTACTTCGATACCCAATATCTCAGCTCCAATTTTTAATTTTGCCTCAACAATTTCCATAAGGGCAAGTCTAAGCCTTCTTTCATTTTCATCGAATTCTTTTATAATTGGATATTTTTGATAAAAAATATTGAAGCTCTGTGCCAGGGAAAAGAGATACTTGGCAAGAAAAGAAAGTTCCATTTTTTCCCTTGTCTTTTCAAGGACATCATCGAATTGGGATGCCTTGTGGAGTAGCTCCCAGTAGTCATCGTTATCTTTCCAGTAGGGTTCACCTTCTATTTTGAGCCCTCTCTCCTGCATTTTTCTTCTAATTCCCTTCATCCTTACAAGAGAGTATTGAATGTAAGGTCCGCTTTCTCCTTCAAAGCTGAGAGCGTCTTCTATGTCAAAAAGGACCAAAGATGAATTTGTGAACTTGAGCATGTAATACCTTATGGCTCCCACTGTTATTTTTTCTGCAATTTCATTTATTTTTTCAGCTGGCATCTCAGGATTTCTTTTTTTCACTTCCTCTCTGGCAGTTCTGTAAACTGCATCTATAAGATCGTCTGCCTTTATACCGATACCTTTCCTCCCGGAAATAGAAACTGCCTCGCCTTCTACTTCAAACCCCATCTCCCTTGCTGTTTTCCTACTAAGGGCAACCATTTCGTACCCAAGATGTATGGAATTTCTGGATTTTTCTTCGTATCCCATACGTTTTATTGCTTCTACCACTATTTTTTGCAGATAGCTTTGACGGATGTCTATAACATTGTAAACTCTATCTGCTTTTCCGAAGTCGTTTTCAAAACCCTCATTTATTGTGGTTGTATACAACTTTCTTCCAGAGGGATATTCCTTGAATACACTGTATTTGAAGTCCCTCGGCAAAAGGCCCAGTTTCCACATCTGATATGCTATATCCTTTGCCACATAAGTCGCCGTTCCATTCGAGCGCACTATAACCTTCTCCCTTGTCTGTCCACCTTCTTCAACGTCGAGCACCCAGCACCCTGCATTTGGTCCTTCTTCGGTAAATCTTATAGCGCTACTTTCCTTGAGTTTTTTAAAGGTCAATTCCCAGAAACCAAGAGATATAATGTGAGATTCCCATGTGAGAAGGTCATACTCAATTCCCAATTTCTCCATAGTTTGAAGATGCAGAGAGGAGATCTTTTCTGCAAGTGCCTTACCTGCCTTCGCATATTCCCCTTCACCTTCTTCCAGTGACTTCAGAATTTTCAATCTTTCTTTTCTTGCTTCCGGGTTTTCTTCCATTTCTTTTTCTACTTCTACGTAAAGGTCCCAGCAGTAATGATCAAATTTTTCCTGGATTACATTCCATTTTTCAGGGGGAAGATTTTTCATCCTTAAAAGTCCGTAGACAACATCCGCAACCTGAACACCAGTATCGTCAATATAATTATGTACCTCTATTTTTTCTCCTATAATTCTTCGTAATCTTGAAAAGGAATCTCAAAGTATGGCATTTC
>JAGHBF010000100.1 GCA_021161165.1 Candidatus Aminicenantota bacterium | reverse complement strand
AATTAACATAATTTTAACAGTAGGTTCATTATTTATTAAATATTCAGAAGTATACTTTGATTGAAAAAAATTAGGAGGTTAAGATGCAAAAATTCAAACCATCCTTAACGGTTATCCTTATGGTATTACTGATCGCTCCTTTCTCTTTAAAAGCTCAGGAAAAATTTTCCGGGGTTGTATTCGGGGAATACTATTACATGCTATCAAACCATAATCCTGGCATTGAAGGAATGAATGGTTTCTGGTTCAGAAGACTCTATTTTACTTACGACCACAAATTTGGCTCCAGGTTTAAAATCAGGGTCAGGTTCGAAGCAAACAGCAGAGGAGATTTTTCCACAAAGGAAAAAATCGTACCATATGTAAAAGATCTCTATATTCAGTGGAGTAAAAATGGACAGTCCATAATTATAGGGATCTCACCCACACCTACCTTCAGTAAAGTTGAAAAATTCTGGGGCTACAGGGCTGTAGAAAAGACACCTCTTGATCTTTATAAGATGGCCCATTCGAGAGACACAGGAATTGCGTTTAAAGGAGAGCTGGCCAGAAAAAGGGTGCATTATCACTTCATGTTCGCCAATGGAGAAGGGAATAAGTCTGAATTCAACAAACAGAAAAAAATTATGGGAGCCATAGGAATTTACCCGAGCAAAAAAATCTACGTGGAATTCTATAGCGACTTTGAAAAAGGACCGGTAGGCAGTACAAACGTATACACGTTACAGGGATTCATAGGATTCACAACCGCAAAATTTACCCTGGGAGCTCTTTACTCCAGTCAGGTTCACCAGATGGACGAAGAGGAAAACTTAAATCTCAGGGTTTTATCACTAACAGCAAGATACACCATCAATGAGAAATTTACCGTCCTCGGTAGATACGACAGAATGATGGACCCTCTGCCTTATGGTCCTGAGATTTCATACCTCCCCCTTGATTCAGTCTCGCCTTTTAACCTGTTCATTGCAGGTATTGATTACAGGGTAAATAAAAACTTCAGCATAATTCCCAATGTAGAGTTTGTCAGATACGATGAGCTTGACACCAGTGATCTCATGGGAAAACTGACATTTTCCTATAAATGGTAAACATAAGGAGGAAATGTATGAGTAAAAAATTTATAGTAAACCTTATGCTCGGAGCCCTTATGCTTACGGGCCTCCTGCAGGCGACCGGCGGAGTAAAAGATTTGACCGGTGCAGGAGCCACTTTCCCATATCCTCTATATGCCAGATGGTTTGATATTTACCACAATGAAACTGGTATTCAGGTAAACTATCAGGCCATTGGTTCCGGAGGAGGAATAAGGCAACTCCTTAATAAAACAGTAGACTTCGGGGGCACGGATGCCTTTATGAATGACAGAGAGCTTGCAAAATCACCGGAAAATCCCATACTACATTTTCCAACATGCCTTGGAGCAGTAGTTATAACATACAATATTCCTGGGAATCCTGAATTGAAACTTACCCCAAAAGTCATTTCCGGTATTTTCCTTGGCAAAATAACCAGATGGAATGACCCGAAACTTGTGCAGCTCAACCCGGAAGTTAAACTTCCATCTCAGAAGATCGTCGTTGTTCACCGTTCAGATGGCAGCGGGACAACGTTTGTATTTAGTGACTACTTAAGCAAAGTGAGCAAGGAATGGGCCCGGCGGGTAGGAAAAGGGAAATCTCTCAGATGGCCTGTAGGCCTAGGAGGAAAAGGTAATCCGGGGGTTGCAGGATTAATAAAACAAATAAGTGGTTCAATCGGTTATGTAGAACTGGCTTTTGCAGAGAAAAATAACCTCCCCTATGCCTCTATTAAAAACAAACACGGTAAATTCATAAAGCCCACCTTAAAAAGCATTTCCCTTGCAGCAAAAGTAAATATTCCGCCCGATACAAGGGTATCCATAACTGATACCGAAGCTCCTGAAGGATATCCTATAGCGAGTTTTACATGGATAATCTTTTACAGGGAACAGAACTATGGAAAGAGAAGCTATGAAAGAGCAAAGGAACTTATAAACCTATTCTGGTGGATGATACATCAGGGCCAGCAGTATAATGAGGACTTGCTTTATGGAAAACTCCCAGCCCCGGTGATTAAGACGGCAGAGAAAATAATAAAATCGGCTACCTACAACGGTAAGCCGATTTTGAGGTAACCAATGAAGGGGAAGAGAGCCTTCAAACTGAGTTTGATTATAGCTGTACTTATAGTGGCAATAATTTTCTTCGCTGCTGCCATTAGTTTAACGCTGGGCTCCCTTCCTGCGCTGAAAGAATTTGGCTGGAAATTTTTCTTTAGCAAAGAATGGGACCCTGTATCAGACAGGTTTGGAGCCCTTCCCTTTCTTGTGGGAACGCTCCTCACTTCATTTCTGGCGCTTATAATATCCCTTCCCCTTTCCCTCTCCATATCTATATTGCTTGGAGAGTACATGAAAAACGGAAGGTTCTCTTCTACAGTAAAAAGCCTTGTTGACCTTATTGCAGCTGTTCCCTCTGTGATCTACGGATTCTGGGGCCTCGAAGTGTTGGTTCCTTTTGTGAGAAATCTTGAGATAAAGTTCGGGATAGTCCCTTACGGAGTGGGAATTTTTACTGCCTCCCTGATCCTATCCTTCATGATAATACCCAATACTGCTTCTCTGGCAAGGGAGGTTATCGAACTCGTTCCAGGCGACTTAAAAGAAGCTGCCTATTCTCTTGGCGCCACGAGATACGAGGTAATAAAAAAGGTGACTCTACCCTATGCCAGGTCAGGGATACTTGCCGGGATTCTCCTGTCTCTTGGAAGAGCCCTGGGAGAAACTATGGCTGTAACAATGGTTATAGGAAACAACAACAATATCCCGAAGAACCTTTTTTATCCGGCTAACACTATGGCGAGTGTGATAGCAAACGAATTTACAGAGGCAACCGGAGATATCTATTACTCCTCCCTCATCGCCATAGGTTTTGCACTTTTCCTAGTGACAGCTCTATTCGGTATCCTCGGCAGATACATAATAAATAAAACAACCATAAAAATAGCAAAATGAAGGGAATAAGATTGAGAATTCTCAAGGACAGAGCGTTTAAGTTCGCAATTTATCTCTTGTCTCTCCTTTCTTTAACCCCTCTATTTTTAATTATGTTTTACACGTTCAGAAAAGGATTAAAAGCAATAAATCTGCAATTTCTCACCCATCTTCCAAAACCTGTAGGGGTAGAAGGTGGAGGAATTTCAAACGCTATAGTTGGCACATTTCTACTCGTGACAATAGCCTCGGCAATCTCAATTCCTATAGGGGTATGGGCAGGTATTTACCTATCTGAAAACAAACGTTCCTGGATATCTGAATTTTTAAGAATCACAGTGGACATTCTGCAGGCAATCCCCTCCATAGTGATAGGAATTATAGCGTATTTATGGGTGGTAAAGCCCATGGGAAGGTTTTCAGCTCTTTCCGGAGGAATCGCCCTTGCCATTATGATGCTCCCAATAGTGGTAAGAAATACAGAGGAAGTTTTAAGACTCATACCTCCTTACTTAAAAGAGGCCTCCCTTGCCCTGGGAGTCCCATATCACAGAACAATAATAAAGGTGATTATCCCAGCCGGTATACCTGGAATTGTTTCAGGAATCCTCCTGGGAATATCCAGGATTGCGGGAGAGACAGCTCCTTTATTATTTACCGCCTTTGGCAACCAGTTTATGAACTGGAACATTATGAAACCAGTAAATGCTCTTCCTCTTTTGATTTTCAACTATGCCATGAGTCCTTATGACGAATGGAAAAGGCTTGCATGGGGAGCATCTGTGGTTCTCATACTTCTGGTACTTGCGGGTAATATAATTTCAAGAATGGTAGCTAAAAAATGGAAAGTACAATTTTAAAAACCGAAAATTTAAGCGCTTATTATGGGGAAGTAAAGGTGCTAAAGTCCATATCACTCTCCTTTGCAGAAAACAAAGTGACAGCTATACTTGGCCCTTCTGGGTGCGGAAAAAGCACCTTTATAAGGTGTCTAAATAGAATGCATGAACTTGTGGATGGTGCAAAGGTGGAAGGCAGGGTTCTTCTCAGGGGACAGGATGTTTATTCAATGGAGTCCACAATAGTGAGAAGAAAAATAGGTATGGTGTTTCAAAAACCAAATCCCTTTCCAACGATGAGCATTTACGACAATGTGATAGCTGGCTATAAACTCAACAGCATAAAACTGAAGAAAACAGAAGCTGACGAAATTGTAGAGGGCTCATTGAAAAAGGCTGCTCTGTGGAATGAAGTCAAAAATTATCTTCACAAAAAGGGAACTTTCCTCTCAGGGGGCCAGCAGCAGAGACTGTGCATCGCAAGAGCGCTTGCCATGAAACCAGAAGTACTGCTTCTTGATGAGCCAACATCCGCCCTGGACCCCAAAGCGACCGCAAAGATAGAAGAACTTATGGAAGAGCTAAAGAAAACTGTTACAATTGTACTGGTGACTCATAATATAGGACAGGCAAGTAGAATTTCCGACTACACCGCCTTTTTATATTTAGGCGAGCTCGTTGAATTCGGTCCTACCCAGAAAGTATTCACCGTCCCCAGAGATAAAAGAACCGAAGAATATTTAATCGGAAAATTCGGATAGGGGGATAAATGCTAAAAAACAGGATCCTTGAATTGAAGGAAAAATTGATGGAAATGGCATCCCTTGTGGAGACTATGCTGGAAAACAGCAAAAGAGGGCTTGTCGAAAAGAAAAGGGAATTACTCTTAGAGATTATAGAAAAAAAAGAACCTGTTGTGAACTCACTGGAAATTGAAATTGACGAATTCTGCACTGAACTTATCGCACTATACCAACCCAAAGCAAGCGATTTACGCATTATTCTGACAGTGCTGAAAATAAATAATGACCTGGAAAGGATAGGTGACCATGCTGAAAACATTTCCCAGAGCGCTCTGTTTTTAATAGAACGACCCCAGATAAAACCGCTCATAGATATTCCCAGGATGGCAGATGAGGCTATCCAGATGATAAAGGACAGCATTACAGCTTTTTTACAAAAAGATACAGCCCTGGCCAGCAGCGTCCTTATAAGGGATGACATTGTGGATAATTTAAGGGACCAGGTCATAAGAGAACTTATAACCTATATGGCTTCTGACCCCACAACCATAGAACGCGCACTAGAACTCATTAGAATAGCTCACAATCTGGAAAGGGCAGCAGATCTTGCCACAAACTTGAGCGAGGATGTAATTTTCATGGTAGAAGGAAAAATAGTAAAGCACGGCTTTGACGGAACCTAAAATGAATGAATTGATAGCTATCCTTGAAGACGACCCTGATATCAGAAAGCTAATAAAGGTAACCCTGGAAAAGGAAGGATTCAAAACTGTAGAGTTCGATAGAGGGGACAACTTCCTGAAATATATAAGTTCTAGTTCTTATCTCCCCGATATGATAATTCTGGACCTGATGCTTCCTGACTTAGATGGTCTGGAAATATGCAAAAAACTACGCTCGGGAAAAAATACCTATCATCTTCCCATTATAATAGTTTCGGCCAGAGGAGAAGAGCTGGATAGGGTGCTCGGTCTTGAACTCGGAGCGGATGACTATATAACAAAACCCTTCTCCACTCGGGAACTTGTAGCAAGGATAAAAGCAACACTT
>JAGHBF010000150.1 GCA_021161165.1 Candidatus Aminicenantota bacterium | reverse complement strand
TTTCGCATCATGCATAATAAATACCCTGGAACTCAGCCCTGTTATCAATCTGCGAATTTTTTCTTTATCCAGGGGTACTCCCTGAGCGCCAACAGCACCTTCTAAGCCTTCAATCACCCTTTCTCTATCTCCTTCTGCCTGAAGTCTTCCTATAAACCATGTCCCATATTGGTAAGTCCTTTGTAGTCCACATCCTTTGGGTTCTAAGTGACAAGTACCACACCAAGACCGAAAGCTCTTGCCTGTTTTAAAAGAAGTAGCAGAGGATTTTTTGAAGGTGGATTTAAAGGATATGCAGGAAGATAGCCGTATATTTCATCCATATATAAAAGATACTTGAGCTGTGAAGAACCTGGTTGTGTTCGGATAAATGCAAGAACTTCATTGAAAAGCAGGCTTACAAAAAACATCCTTTCACTATCAGAAAGATGAGCTATGTAAAAAATACTCACAGGAATCTTTCCCTGCTCAGTTTTTTTATAAAGTTTTGAACCATCGAGGGGAAAACCTTCCCTCCAAAGCCTGAAATTTGGAGATGCTACAAGATTATTTACAGCCAGAGCAAATTCCATCCTTTCCTTTTTGCTCATTATTGAATCCACATCAAAAACTCCGAGCTTCTTTATCGGAGGATGCTGTATGGAAAGGATTAGATCTTCGAGAGCTATGGTCTTACCCTGTCTCCAAAAATACTCAATGATGCTGGATAGCAAAATGTGAGGAGAGCTCTTTATCGGATCTGTATCCATTCCAAGAAGAGAAAGAAGTGCTGAAACTGAGTTTTTTATTTTCTCGATGGCAAGCTCCGGGTCAGAACTAAAATCTGAAGGTGGATTTTCAAAACCGGTGATTATATTCACCAGCTCGCCGGCAGTAGAACCAGGAGTGAATATTCTGAGAAAAGATTTTTCCCTTAGTCGGCGAAGACGCTCCTCTCCTATTCCCCACTCTTCTAATCCCTTTCTCCATCTTTCTGCAACCTCTTCAGCGTATGCTTCCGGAGTTTTTCCCTTTACTTCGGCCTCTTCCCGGGAAATCCAGGGAAGAAATTTATCAGAGGTAAGTTCACCAAAAATAAGAGCAAGGTTCGCAACATCTCCCTTTGGGTCTACTGCCACAATAGGAATTCCCTCATCTATAGCTTCCTCAAGAAGGTCAATGCACAGACCAGTTTTTCCACTTCCTGTCATCCCAAAAACCATTGCATGGGTTGTAAGATGGGAGGTTTTTTAGAGAACCGGCTCTTTAAGCTTCCCATTTTCTAAAAATTTCCCGAGGTAAAATTTTCCTTCCATTATTCCTCCTCTCTTTATTTTTCCTTTCTTTATACTAACAGCATCCTCAAAGAAAAAAATTGGTGAAAATTTACGATTTTTAAGCAATTTTATTAACATTAATGTTAATTTTTCAGGTTAATACATCAAAATTATTACACTTCCCTGAAACAAGACAACTGCCTGAACGTATAATTCAAAAAAACACAGCAGAAGGTGAAAAATGAAGGTTTTCCAGACTGATCTTCAGCAGGTAAAAAATACCCTTCGTGGTGGAGTCCTGTTAGTGTTATCCGGCCTATATCTTTCCGAAATAAGTGGAGTGTTTTTCCTGTTCGCCACACAAAAATTCCATTTTTCTTCCCGGAAAATAACTGGAACCACCTATGCTGTAAGCCTTTTTATCATATGCTCCCTCAGATATCTCTCTCTTTATTACTATCAAAAATGGATAAAAGAAAAAGGGGTTTATAGAATAAATTTCTCAATTAACATAATCTCTATCTTCTTTTTTCTTGCGACTTTTCTTTTCGCGGCCCTCTGGAATGGCAAAGTCATTTTTCCTCCTTTATTTGTTAAAGAATACATCCATTTCTTTAAAAAGTTTGGCATCTTCTGGGGTGGAATCTCTTCTTTTCTTCAGACAGTTTATTATATTCTTGAAGGATTTCTTATTGTCTACATCCTTGATAGCTTTCAAACCGCCGGGGAAACACTTATTCTTTCACGGCTTCCCTGGGGTGTATTTGCCCTGGTTCTGTTTTGGGGTTCTATTCACTTTTTAAAAGGAACCTCAACAGGGATTTATGGGTTAATTCTCGCCTCTCTTCTCGGACTATTTTATTTAGCAGACAAAAGAAATGGGTTAACAGTATTAATATCATGGCTTATCAGTTTAACGGTTTAGTTCTCAAATATCTTTTCTTCCTATTAATCGTGCAAGGTCTTTCCAGGCAAATTTTATAAAGGTTGGTCTGCCGTGAGGACATAGTTCAGGTTCGTCTATTTTAAAAAGATTCTCCACTATGTTCTGCATTTTTTCCAGAGAAAGAGGTTCGCCTCTTTTCACCGAAGCTTTACATGCAATTGTAGCAAGAACCTTATCTTTGCCCCTGAGCGCGTCTACAAAGGCAGACTCAGCTTCTGATGCAGGAAGCAAGGAAGGAATCCCTTTTATTATTAAACTTGAGCCGGATACAACCTCAAAATTAAACCCTGCTCTTTTTAACTCCCCCTCCTTCTGATTCAGAAGTGCAAGATCATCTTCTCGAAGGTCAAGAACAAGGGGAATCAATAGGATGTTGCTTCTTCCCCCTTCATTTCGCAATCTTTCAAAGATAATTCTTTCCTGTGCGTTGTGCTGGTCCACAAGATACAGTCCATCTTCTTTTTCCACCACAATAAAAAGATTTCTGACCTGTCCAAGAATTTTTATCTTTTCATCTCCTTCAGAAAGAGAGGCAGGGAAAATGTCTGTCTTCTGAACGCCTCTTTCCCAGGGATACGGCGAGGAAGCATCTTCTACTCTGTCTTCTCTTCTTAAAAACCTCGGGATAGGACCCGGCTCTCCGGTGAATTCTTTCCCCTTGACTCTAACCGCTTTTGAAAAAAGGCTAAATATCGCGCCTGTCTTTTTAAACTTTACTTCTCTTTTAGAAGGATGTACATTTACGTCAAAAGATTCAGGAGGGGCATGAAGAAAAACCACTGCGTCCGGAAGTTTTGGTTTTTCTAAGATTCCAGAATAGGCATTATTAATGGCAGCAGAAAGCTCCTTGTTTTTTATAGGCCTTCCGTTAAGGAAGAAAATCTGTGTTGGCCT
>JAGHBF010000102.1 GCA_021161165.1 Candidatus Aminicenantota bacterium | reverse complement strand
TAGATGGTCTGATTCTGGCAGCTCTTATTTTAAGCACCATTGCTTCTGTGGGAACAATAGCTTTACTTCTTGCAAAAAACACTCAGGTATTCAATTATCTTGCCGTGCCTTTCTATCCTATTTACAAATTCCTTGGTATGCCACAGCCAATGAACGTTTCAATAGCCACAGTATTAGAAATTGCTGAGATGTATTTACCCACAATAGCTGTTAAGGATTCCCCTATTTTTGTAAAGTTTTATATAGCAGTACTCAGCACATCTCAGCTGATTTTCTTTTCTTCTGTGGGCCCAATGATAATAGATATGTTCAGGGAAATACCTGTAAAATTCTCCCATCTTCTTGTTCTCTTTATTGAAAGAACTTTGATTCTCATTCCTATGGTATGGAGTTATACTTACCTTGTATATAAATTAGGATTCTTTGGATAAATTCTTCTTTATCCATTCCTGCATGTGTGAAATAGCACGTTTGTAATATTCCAGTCTTCTTTCCTTTTTATCTTTTATCCTTCGACTTAATGGAGGCAAAATCCCGAAAACAAAATTCATAGGCTGAAAATTTCTCCAGTCTGCGTTGGCAATATAGAAAAGGAGTGATCCAATAGCAGTGGTTCTTGGAGGTACCTCAATTTTTTCTCCGCGAATCAATTTTACAGCAAATATGCCAGCCATTATTCCCATAGCTGCAGATTCCATGTATCCTTCAACGCCAATTATCTGGCCCGCAAACAGCAGGTCCGGTCTTTTCCTGGTTTGCAAACTCTCGAGCAGTATTGCTGGAGAATTTATGTAAGTATTTCTGTGCATTACTCCATATCTTACAAATTCGGCATTTCTTAAACAGGGGATAAGAGAAAACACTCTTTTTTGTTCTCCCCACTTCAATCTGGTTTGAAATCCTACAAGACTATAGAGAGTCCCTGCTATATTATCCTGTCTAAGCTGGACAATTGCAAAAGGAGTTTTTCCAGTTTTAGGGTCCTTGAGCCCGACTGGCTTTAAGGGCCCAAAAATCAAAGTTTTAGGGCCACGTGCTGCAATCTCCTCTATAGGAAGACATGCCTCAAAAAGCTTCTTCTCGAACTCCTTGAGTTCTACTCTTTCGGCCGTAAGAAGAGCCTCATAGAATCTCTGATACTCTTCCTCTGTCATGGGACAGTTAATATAGTCTGCTCCTCCTTTACCATATCTTGAGGCTACAAATGCTTTGCTCATATCTATAGAAGATGCAGTCACAATGGGAGTAGTTGCATCAAAGAAATAAAGGTTTTTTCTTCCTGTAAATCTAATAATGGCACTGGATAAGGCTTCACTCGTAAGCGGCCCGGTAGCAATTATCACAGGCCCTTCATCCGGAATTTCTGTTACTTCCTCTCTGATAACATTTATTTTTTCGTTCTCTTCGACAAGACGGGTAATTCTCCTTCCAAATTCCTCTCTGTCTACCGCAAGAGCTTGTCCTGCAGGAACCGCTACTTCTCTTGCCACATTCAGCACTATTGAGTCCAAAAGCTCCATTTCCTTTTTCAAAAGTCCTGAAGCAGAGGTCTCCTTTACAGAACCAAAAGAATTTGAACAAACAATCTCGGCAAGATAGGGTGTTTTATGAGCAGGAGTCTGTTTTATAGGCCGCATTTCGTACAGGTCCACGTTATAGCCAGCCCTGGCCACTTGAAAGGCAGCTTCAACCCCGGCGAGTCCCCCTCCAATAATTTTAACCCTCGGTCTCTTCATAGCTCATCTCATTTTCACAACTGGGACATATAAGCTTTTTTCCCTTTTTAAGCATATAAGGAAATCCACATTCAGGACATTTAACCCTTACAGGCTTATAGTTAGTTATAAATTTACAGTCAGGATAACTTGAGCAGCCGTAAAAATATCTTCCCCTTTTTCCCCTTCTTTTTACAAGATGTCCCTCGCAACCCTTTGGACAGGGTAGATCTTCTTCTTCTCCCTGATAAATATATTTGCATTCAGGGTAACGGGTACATGCAATAAATTCCCCCTTCTTGCTTTTTTTGACAGTAAGAGGGGCACCGCACCTGGGACATTTCATTTTTATTGCCTTTTTCACTAGATGGGAAAACTGGGCTTTGTATCCACATTTCTCGCAATGAAAATAAAGCCCAAATTTACTTCTTTTCAATATCAGTTCACTTCCACATGCAGGACACTTCAATCCTGATTTTATCCCCAGAGTGACTGAAGGCATCTTCTCCTTTGCTTCATCAATATAATGATCAAGGGTTTTATAAAAATGAGACACAACTTCCTGCCAGTTTTTCTCTCCCCGTTCTACCTTGTCAAGTTCGGCTTCTACTTCAGCAGTATAATTGTAATCCATGATTTCCGGAAAATTTTCCTTTAACAGTCCAACCACTATCTCTCCGAGCAAAGTGGGTATAAATTTACCTTCTTCCTTATACACATAGGTTCTATCCTGTAGTGTTGAGATTATTGATGCATAGGTTGAGGGTCTTCCTATACCTTTTTCCTCCAGCTCCTTTACAAGGCTTGCCTCATTGTATCTTGGAGGAGGCTGAGTCTCTTTTCTCTCTTTTTTAACTTCTACTAAGGTAACTCTGTCTCCAACTTCAAGAGTAGGAAGTTCTGAATTTTTTGTGCTGTTCCCAAAAACTTTCCTGAATCCCGGAAACAGTGTAACCTTCCCCTCTGCTTCAAGAGAATATTCTCCAGCTGCAATTTCAACTCTTGTTTCTTCAAAAACATAGGGTCTCATCTGTGAAGCTACAAATCTTTTCCATATAAGAGAATATATTTTATATTCATCTGGCGAAACTTTATCTTTTATAGCCTCGGGAGTGAGATTAACATAAGTTGGTCTGATCGCTTCATGTGCTTCCTGGGCTGTTTCCTTTGATTTAAATTTATTTTCTCTGTTGGGAAGATAATCCTCTCCGAATTTTTCTCTAATAAAAGACCTTACATCCTTTATTGCAAGAGGAGAGATTCTGTAAGAATCTGTCCTCATGTATGTTATAAGTCCTACAGGACCATCTCCAAGATCTACTCCTTCATAAAGTTTTTGGGCAATTTGCATGGTCTTTTTTACAGGAAATTTATAAAGTTTAAACGCCTCCTGCTGAAGAGTGCTTGTTATAAGAGGAGGAAGTGCTTTCTTTTCCTTCTTCTTCTTCTCTACCCTGACAACCTGGAGAACAGTTTCTTTAATTCTCTTTTCTGCCTCTATTGCCTCTTCCTCGCTCTTAATTCTAAACTTCCTATTATTTTTTCGTGTCAAACGGGCTGTAAATTTGTTTTCATTTTTTTCGAGAATAACTTCTATTATCCAGTACTCTTCAGGAACAAAAGCATCCCGTTCTTCTTCCCTTTCACATATTAAACGAAGAGCCACACTCTGCACTCTACCTGCACTTAATCCCCCCTTTAGCTTTTTCCACAAAATGGGGCTTATAAGATAACCCACCAGTCGGTCGAGAACTCTTCTTGCCCATTGTGCTTTTACTCTGTTGAGGTCAAGGCTCCCGGCAGACGAAAAGGCTTCTTTAATTCCTCTTTCTGTAATTTCGTAGAAAAGCACTCTTCTGCTGCGTGGATTTATAGGGTCTATTTCTTCTTTTACGTGATAGGAAATGGCTTCACCTTCCCTATCAGGGTCAGTGGCAAGAAATACTTCATCCACTTTGCCTGCAGCCTTTCTTAGTTCCTCTACAACCTTTTCTTTGCCAGGTATCACAATATAATAAGGGGTAAAACCATTTTCAATATCAACCCCCATTTCATTTTTTGGAAGGTCTTTAATATGCCCTTTTGAAGCCTTAACTACAAATTCAGTGCCAAGATATTTTCCTATGGTTCTGGCTTTTGCAGGGGATTCTACCACCACAAGTTTTTTACCCAATTTTTCTATACCTCCATCCAGAAGTTTGAATTATAACACCTTTCATCTCAAGCTCTAAAAGAAGCCTGAAAATCCTTTCCGGTCTTATCGAAGTGACCTCCGTCAAAAATTCCGCATCAACTGATTCGTTTTCAGGAATATAACTAAGCAAGATCTCTTCCTCCTTTGTAAGAACTACCTTTTTTTCTTCGTAATACTCTCCTATTATATCTTCTACATCAAGCACCAGTTTCGCACCTTGTTGAATGAGAAGATTGGTTCCTAAGGACGTTCTTCTGCCTATATCACCTGGAATTGCAAAAATGTCTCTTCCATACTCCAGAGCCAGCCTTGCTGTAATCATTGCTCCGCTTTTCTGGCCTGCCTCTACAACAAGTACCCCAAAGCTTAATCCGGCTATTATACGGTTCCGTAATGGGAAACGAAATCTTGCAGGGCCATCGTCAGGGAAAAATTCAGTAACCAGTGCTCCATTTTCTGCTATCTCCTTGGCAAGCAACCTGTTGGATGAAGGATAAATTTTGAGACCTCCAGAACCAAGCACGGCAATGGTTTTTCCTACGCTTAGCGCACCTTTATGAGCATAAGTATCTATACCGTGGGCTAAGCCACTTACAATGTTTAAACCAGATGATGAAAGTTTACGAGCAAAATTAAATGCTATAGACCTTCCATATTCCGTAGCTCTCCTGGTTCCCACTATTGCAAAACAAGGAAGCTCTATATTCCCCTTAACAAAGATTATAATGGGAGGATGAGAAATTTCTTTAAGCAAAGGAGGATAATTCTCATCGAAAAAAGTCAAAATTTTCCATCCATTATCTTCAGCCTTTTTTTTCTGCTCTAAAATCCAATCTTTTAACGAATTGTCACTAAGCCTCTCAAGTTTTCTTCTGGAAATACCTGATTTTATAAGCTTATCTATATTAAATCCGCTTTTCTCCAGTTGTTCCAGAAATTCTTTGGGAGCTGGATTAAAAACCCTGTGAAGAAGGAGCAGAAGGTTCTTCATTACTTGGGTTAATTTTTATCCTTATCTTCCAGAATAACGGTCTTCCATAAAAATCGTTTCCCCCGAAATTAAATCTCTTGCTAAGATAAAATCTTTCTTTAACAAAAGATATAGGGAAGAAAAACTCCCTTGATGCAATATATTCATATGCAGCTGCTATCTCCTTTTCTTCGTTTTCCTCTTCCAGAAATGCGTTTTCGAGTCTTTTCAGAATTCTCCGGAGTCCAGAATAAAATTCAGTAAGCCTATATCTTTCTATCATTCCGAGGACTTCCTCTGTTTCATTGCTCAAGAAAACTGATTGACTGGGTATTAAAATGACATTAGCCTTTCCTGAAAGTAAATCAGAAAGAGGATCAGAGGACATATATGACTCCACTTTAATTCTATAGGCCTCCGCTGCTGTTTCTATCTCCGGAATAAGAGAAGAAAAAGATGGCGGAAGAGCAAGAATGATTTTTCTTCTGAGATAAGCTTTCACTCTTGAGGCTCTCACTTTAGGAAAGTCGAGGGAAAACTGGGAAAGTTCGGGTGGAAGATAAGAATCGACTTTATTTTCCCAGCCCAGGGAAGAAATGAAGGTAAAAATAGCCCTTCTGGAAAGTTTTTTCCAGTATCTTGGCGAAACAATAAGATAAAGTACATATCCCTTAAAATTTACGGGAACTCTTTCCATATCAGGACCAGGCCCCATGTCAAATTCATCAGGGGAGGAAACTATCTTTATAGTGTCAAGAAACGGCCTGCCCAAGAAAAAGAATTTATTGGCATGTAAGACAAAAGAATCCTCAGGATAAAATGGCCCTGAAAATTTTCCCTGTTTTTTAAGGAACAAATATGGAGTTGAAAGAAGAAGAGGTAAATTTACTTCTTTGGAAGTTTCAATGATTATCTCATCGGGAGGTTTTATACCTATGGAAAC
>JAGHBF010000114.1 GCA_021161165.1 Candidatus Aminicenantota bacterium | reverse complement strand
TCAAAAATGCCGGGATACCTCAACATCACATCATCAAGGTCATCTTCCCAAAGCTCCTCTATATCTCCCAAAAGAATAAGGATAAATCCATTTTCATAGTAATGCTCAAGAGCGGAGTGATAAATGTCAGCATTTTCTCTAAAATCATCGCTATCCCCGCCATCTCCTTTATGAATATCACTGAAGATTACTATCCTGCTCTCCCTATTAAACAGATAAACTGGAGAAGTTTCATAAAGTCTGTCAAGAATTCCTTTCATTTTTCTTCATTTTCTCAGCAAGTTTGTAAACCCTGCCAAGAAATCTCTCAACCATCTCAGTTTCCTCTACCCTCTCCACAATCTTTCCCTTTTCGAAAATAACACCCACTCCTCTCCCACAGGCAAGACCTATATCTGCTTCTCTTGCCTCTCCAGGCCCATTTACCACGCATCCCATAATAGCTATTTTCATTGGAACCTCTAGCACCTCAAGTCTCTTTTCAATTTCATCTACTATGGGCAAGAGGTCCACCTCAAGCCTCCCACAGGTAGGGCAGGCTATCAGCTCAACCCCCTTTTTTCTCAAACCAAGGGATTTCAATATTTCCCAACCCACTTTAACTTCATAAATAGGTGGGGCTGCAAGCGAAACCCTTATAGTATCTCCTATGCCTTCAGAAAGAAGAATCCCAATCCCAACAGAACTTTTAACCGTTCCTGTAAGAAGTGTCCCAGCCTCAGTAATACCTACATGAAGGGGATACGGGACAAGCTTGGAAATTTTTCTGTAAGCTTCAACTGTTCTCTTAACATCAGAAGCTTTAAGAGAGAGTTTTATATTCCTGAACTCCAGAGATTCAAAAAATTTAACATACTCAAGTGCTGCTTCCACCATCCCATCTGAGGTAGCACTCCCATAATTTTTCAAAATGTGAGCTGGAAGGGAACCTGAGTTTACTCCTATCCTTATGGGAATTTCTGCTTTCCTGGCTGCATCAATTATCTTTTCCACCTTCCAGGCTTCTCCTATGTTCCCCGGATTTATCCTCAACCCATGGGCACCCCTTTCAGCGGCTTCAACAGCCAGTCTCCAGTCATAGTGTATATCAGCAATAACAGGGATGGGAGAATTTTTTACTATTTTTTCAAAGGAAGGAAGAACAGATTTTCTTGGGACTGCAATTCTAATAATCTCACATCCTGCATCTGCGAGCTCCTTTATCTGATCAAGTGTCGACTTCCACTCTTCTGTATCAGTTTTTGTCATTGACTGGACGCGAACAGGGGCTCCGCCTCCTATAGTTACTTCCCCCACCTTTATCTGAAGGGTTTTCCTCATAATCTCTTCAAAATGTCGTTGAAAAGGACAAAAATTGAAAGCAGTATTATTAATGAAAATCCTATTTTAAGAATCCAGTCCTTGGCTCGTTCGCTTAATTCCCTCCCGATAATTGCTTCAATCAGAAGAATCAAGATCTGACCCCCGTCAAGACCTGGAATTGGAACAAGGTTAATTATTGCAAGCTGCAGTGAAACGAAAGCAAGAAAGCTAAGAAAAGGAATTAAACCCGCACTGGCAGTTGCGTAGGAAAACTGCGCTATGTCAATGGGACCAGACAGGGTTTTAGGGGAAAGCTTACCTGCTATTAGTTTTCCCAGCACTTCAAAGGTTAAAGTTGTATAGTAGAGGTTTTCTTTCGCACTATAGGATAAAGCTTTAAAGAAATTAAACTTCTTCTTAACCGAAGGCTGGAAAGGTGTAAAGCCGAGCATCCATCTACCCTGCATTTTCTTGGGTTTTATTTTAAGCTCCAGCACCCTTCCATTCCTTTTTATTTTGATGATAGTTTCCCTTCCCTGTGTTGCATTTATAAGGTCCCTGAGAGAATAAAAATCCTCCACTTTTTTTCCATCTACCTCCAAGATTCTGTCCCCCTCTTTTAATCCCGCTCTTTCTGCGGGACTTCCTGGAAGAATTATCCCCACAACCGCTTCAGTGGGAACATAGATTCCTGAATAGCCAAGGCTATATCTTCCTACTCTCTCAGGGATAAGGGACGTCTCCAGAACTTTATTTCCCCTCTTAATTCCTACCTTCACCTTCTGGCCGGCATTGGTGGAAACAATTATTCTCAGATCACGCCATGTGGGATTTTTCTTTCCAGCAAGCTCTATAATGAGGTCACCCTTCTTAATCCCTGCCTTATCTGCAGGAGAACCGGGTTCAACCCACCCTACCTTAACAGGCTGGGAATAGAAAGCCGGTTCCTGAAGTCCACCCATATAAACTCCTGTCATAACTGCCACAGCAAGTATAACGTTCATAACAGGGCCCATAATAAGGACCAGAAGTTTCTGCCACTTTGGTCTTGAAAGGAAATCCCTTGGATCTCCTGTGGGCTCTTCCTCTCCCATCAATTTCACATATCCACCCAGGGGAACCAAACTTATACGATAGTCCGTTTCCCTTTTCTTAAAACCTATAAGTCTCGGACCAAACCCAATCGAAAAGGTTTCCACACCTATTTTCAGGAACTTTGCTGTAGCAAAATGGCCGAATTCATGGACAATTACTATGATTGTAAAAAGCACAAGAAACCAAAAAATGTTCCCAAGTATAGTCATCACAACTCCCCTATTATCTTTTTAACCCTTTCCTTTCCTTCCTTCACAAGACCAAGCACATCCTCTATGGAGGAAGGCGTAAAAGGTTGATGCCTTTTTGAAACTTTTATTATAACATCTAAAATTGAACAGAACTTAATTTTCCCCTGGAGGAAATATTCAACAGCCTGGTCATTGGCACCATTTATCACTGCAGACAAACTGGGTAAAGACTTCAGCATACGATACCCCAAACCTATAGCAGGATATTTTTCAGGATCTGCTCTGTAAAATTCAAGTGTCTCCAACTCTGAAAGGTCCAGGCTACCTGCTGGAGAATCTTTTCTCTCAGGGTAAAACAAAGCATATTGGATTGGAATTCTCATATCAGGAAGGCTCATATGGGCAAGCAGACTCCCATCCCTCATTTTGATAATAGAGTGAACTATGGACTGAGGATGTATCAAAACTCCGATCTGCTCAGGGGAAAGGTCAAAAAGCCATTTCGCTTCCACCATCTCAAATGCCTTGTTCATGAGAGTGGCAGAATCAACTGTTATCTTTTTACCCATATTCCACACCGGGTGAGAAAGCACGTCTTTAATTGTCACATTCTCGGGTTTCTCCCTGAAAAAAGGGCCACCAGAAGCGGTAATTATAACCTTTTCAGGTTTTTCAGGATACTGAAGAAGCTGAAAAAGACTGTTGTGCTCACTATCAACAGGTATTATGACACTGTCTGAATGTTTGAGTTCATTTATTATTATTCTGCCACCGCTTACAAGGGATTCTTTATTGGCAAGTGCTACTCTTTTACCGGCTCTTACGGCTTCGTATGTAGGAAGGATCCCGGCGGTCCCAGAGACCGCTATTACAACAACATCTGCTTCACTTAATGTGGCAAGCGCAATGAGGCCCTCTTCGCCCCATAGGACATCTTTTCCGAGAATTCTGGCATCTTCTTCCTTTTCAACAGCTATATAGGAAGGTCTAAATTTTTCTATCTGTTTTCTCAGACTTTCTATATTTCTTCCGGCAGCAAGGCCTATAACTTCTATGCCATTTCTTTCCGCTATTTCCAGAGTTAGCGTTCCAATAACACCTGTGCTTCCCAAAACTGATATTTTCATTTTCCTATCAACAGAAAAAGATAATAAAATACAGGAGCCGCATATATATAGCTATCTATACGGTCAAGAACTCCTCCATGACCGGGGATTAAATTTGAGGAGTCCTTTACGCCTGCAGCTCTCTTAAAAAGACTTTCAAAGGGATCAGAAAGCTGGGCAAAAAGAGAGGTTATAAAACCGACTATCAACATATGGGAACAAGAAAACCCTCTCAATATCCCTGAAATGGCAGCAACCGCACCAAATATAAGAGCAGCCACAAAACCTTCCCAGCTTTTCTTTGGCGAGGCTACAGGGAATATCTTATGTTTTCCAAATTTCGTTCCAAAGAGATATGCAGCCGTATCTGCTATTGAAATTATGAATATTATCAGATAAAGCTGATACTTATCCTTTGACCATATAAGATAAATGTGAAAAAGTGTGGGAGCGAGAATAAAAGGAGGTATAAGGGCAGAAGATACATCACGAAAAAATCCTTCAACATCTTCTTTCCCGGTGGTAAAAAGAGAGTAAAGACCTGTCAGGATAATTACCACCAGAAATCCATATAAAAATATGTGAAATTTAAGGGAAAACATTAAAATAAGGAAATTCACCAGAGCAAGGAATCTAAAACCATTTCTTCCTGCAATCAGACCTCCCATTTCCCAGGCTGCCAGGGATAGAAAAATGGAAGCTATTATAAAAAAACCTGCATCAGGTAAAAGAGTAATTCCCACAACTAGAGCTATCAAACCCAGTGCAGATAAAGTCCTGATCAAAAATTCTTTCATATTCTACCGAACCTCCTTTCTCTTCTTTGATAATCTAAAAGGGCTTTTATATACTCTTCATCCGAGAAATCTGGCCAGAGCACTGGTGTAAAATAAAGTTCAGTATATGCTATCTGCCAGAGTAGAAAATTGCTGATTCTCATCTCTCCACTTGTTCTTATAAGGAGGTCAGGGTCCGGCACATATGGAAGGTAAAGGTGCCTCCTGAAAGCCTCCATTGAAAACTCGTCCTCCTCTGCCATTCCCTTCGCAGCCTTCAAAATTTCTGCTCTTCCCCCATAATTAAGCGCCAGAATGAGTTCAAGCCTATCTCCTGAAGAGGTTTCCTTCTCTGCCTTTTCTATTTTTTCCTGAATATCCTCCGGTAGTTCCTCTTTATCACCGGCAATTTTTAGCTTTATTCTGTGCTTTTTAAGGGTCCCCACTTCATTTTTAAGGTATCTTCTAAGAAGGTTTAAAAGAAAATCAACCTCTTCCCTGGGTCTATTCCAGTTCTCCTTGCTAAAGGAAAATGCGGTTACGTATTTTATTCCCAGACGGGCTGACACTTTAACCACTCTTCTCAGGGTTTTAGCCCCCCGTTCGTGTCCTTTAACCCTGGGAAACCCTCTTTTTTGAGCCCATCTTCCGTTACCGTCCATTATAAAGGCTACATGGACAGGTAATTTTTCTTCTATCAAACTCCTGGCAAGTTCTGCTGCCTTACCTTTTAAGCCTTCTACTTCCATCCTGTTAATTATAAGGATTTCTGTTTTTTTTATCCAGAGCTTAAAATGTTCATATGGAAGAGGTTTTCCTCCTTCACAGGAGAATATTAATTATTGGTCCTGTAGACAGCGGGAAAAGCTTTCTTTTCAGAAAAATAATAGAACTATGGAAAAAAAGAGGCTACAGATTCACCGCAATTGATACCGATGTTGGGCAGTCAACTCTGGGGCTTCCCACCACCATAACTTCAATGAACAGAGAAGGTAAACAATTTTTCTTCTATGGGTTTTCTTCTCCCAGAGCTCATCCTTTCAGGTTCCTTTCAGGAGTCTCGAGAATGAACAAACAGGGGAGAATAGTGGTGGATACCACAGGGTATGTTGAATTTCCCCATGGTCTGGAAATAAAGAAAGCAAAAATTGAAATCCTTCAACCTGACCTTGTGGTAGCATTCCCTTCAAGCGACCATTCCTGGGAAGAATTTATAGCATCTATCAGCACCAAAGTTGTGAAAATGGAAAGAGACCCTAATGTGAAAAGGAGGGGTCCAAAAGAAAGAGCAATTCATAGAATAAGAAAGTTTCAGGAATTCTTCAAAAAAACCAGGGAAACCGTAATTCCGAGGGCCTCCCTTTTCCCTGTAAAACTGGGAATAACCCCTGAAAAGGGAGCGTTACTCAGTTTCAGGAAAGCGAATAAAGACCTTTTCCTGGGATATATAAAGGAGGTGGGAAACGAATGGGTAAGCGCAGTAATCCCTGCGGATAGAGAACCTACCTCAACAGTTTTGTTTTCATCATATCTTTTTAAAGAACCAATTAAACAGCAAACTCTTTTTTAGCCCTCTGATTTTTTCACTTCTTCAGCAGGCTCAAGAGGAATAATTATCCATGCTATTACATAGGCGAGGATAAAAGGCACCACTGCTGTTATTAGAGCCAAAAACACCATCGCCAGTCTCACCAGATTTGGGTCAATGTTGAAATATTCTCCAAGCCCTCCACAAATACCGCCGATTTTTCTATCCTTTCTGCTTCTGTAAAGCCTTTTCATAAGACACCTCCTTTCTCTTAATTAAACGAATTTCCCTTAGAAATGTTGCAAAAACCTCAGATTTATCTTCAGTGTGTTACTAAAGCCGAAAAAATTTTTACCAAACAAAAATATTCTAAAACTGAAAAGAAGAGCCCTGAATTTAATTAATTTTTACAGGTTTTTACGATCTCAGGAAAGGAAAAGGTCAACTTTTCAACTAAATCCTGCAAGTTTAAGGAAATTTTGCATCAAAATCTTACCGTTTTCACCGCTTCTTTCAGGGTGAAACTGTGTCCCATATAAATAACTTTTCCTGTGGGAGACAACTTCTATTATTTCACCATCTTCTTCATCTTTGCTAATAGCCAGAACTTCAAATTCATCCGGGACCTTTCGCACACACTCATAATGGGACTCTTCCACAAAAAACTCAGCCCCAAGGGTTTCAAGAAGAGGATGGTGTTTTAGCCTAAAAATCTTCTCTCTGCCTTTATGATATTTTTTACACCTTTGAACCTCTCCACCCAAAACACGTATCATAGCCTGGTGCCCGTAACATATCCCCAGAAGTGGATATCTGCATTCCTCTATAAACTCTCTTAACCTGTCTGAGACCTCACCATTTCCAACCATTTTATGTGACCCACTAATAATCACAGGTCCATCCACCCTGTAAAGTTCATCCTCATCCAGAACCTGAGGGGAAACGCCAAGTTCTTCGAGAAAGCTTACATATCCCTTTATCTTTTTTTCTTTTTCCCTGTGATATGTATTAATCAAATATAGTTTCATTCCTTCTCACCTGTGAGAAATATTACATGTCTTTTCGTTTTGAAAATCCTGTCAATAAAATCTGCAAGTAAAAAGAATGGAAAGGCAATTTTTTGAAATAATAGTAGCTTTTTCAATTTTTTAAATTCTTCTTCCTGGACAGGGCTTATATTACCAGAACGACGATCTTTCTTATTTCTGCTTATCCTGAAATAAATTGCGTTCTGAATGGCCTCAAGAAATTCCACAAAAAAACCAGAGTAAAGAGAGATTTCCTTTATTTTAAATCCCTCCTTTTTCACCATGGTTATAAGTTCATCAGGCGTATAACCTTCCCTCTTATGCCCATAGGCTTCCTTTCTAAGCCCTATGAAATTTCTGAATTTTATGATAAAAAGCCTGCCTGCTCTGGGGGTGGTGATTATTACCCTTCCTCCTCTTTTGAGTACTCTTTTCGTCTCTCTAAGAAGAAGACTGTCTTCATCCACATGCTCCAGGAAATCAAACATTAGAACGCTTGAAAAACTTTCATCTTTGAAGGGAAGTTTTTCTCTTCCCACAACAGCAGGTACTTTCAAATATTGTGAGTATTCCCTTACAACATCCTCATCAAGGTCATAACCCACCCAGTATCCTCTTCGAAGCATCCTTGAAAGTCCGGCAGCAGAACATCCAAGTTCCAGAGTTTTGTCCCCATCGATTTTTTCCTCAGCAAGGATGAACTTCTTTCTTTTTTTAATACTTCTTTTTGTTATCTGCTCTCTCAAATCCATGATGATAGAATATTAACATCGTGAGGGGAAAAATTGCCACAATAATAACCCAGCTCGAATTTGGAGGAGCACAGATCCATGCGCTCCAAATTTGCAGAGCCCTCGCAAAAGAAGGCTATGAAAACCTGCTTATATCAGGAGTGAGAGATTATCTTGATAGTGAAGCAGACAATTTGCCTTCCACAGTTCACATAAATGTAAAACAGATGATAAGGCCTATTAATCCCCTAAAAGATGCAATTGCCCTATACCGTATTTTCAAAATACTGAAAAAAGAAAAACCTATTGCAGTCTTCACTCATAGTTCAAAGGCAGGCATTATAGGCAGATGGGCGGCATGGCTTGCAGGAATTCCTGTAAGGGTGCACACAATACACGGATTCGGAATAACACCTTTGCAAAGTCCTTTAAAAAGAAAACTCCTTCTCACTGCAGAAAGAATAACCTCTATGATAACAACATATTTCCTTCCCGTGGGGAAAGAAACCTTAAAAAAAGGCCAGAAATGGAAAATAATAAATAAAAAAAATTACCGTATTGTCTATTCTGGAATTGCCCTTGAGAGGTTCTCAAATGTCAAAGTAAAAAAAGAGGAAAAACTTAGAGAGATCGGAGCAGACCCTGAGCTCCCTGTAGTTGGAACCGTTGCCTGCTTTAAACCCCAGAAGGCACCCCTTGACTTTGTTAAAATGGCAGCAGAGGTCCTGAATAGGATTCAAGCCCAGTTCATAATGGTTGGAGAAGGAGTTTTAAAAAAGAAGGCAGAAGAGTTTGCCTATAGATTGGGAATAAAGGAAAAAATGGTATTTACCGGCTGGAGGGAGGATGTGGAAGAGATAATGTCCACATTTGACGTTTTTGTCCTCACATCCCTGTGGGAGGGACTTCCAAGAGTTATTCCTGAGGCGATGGCAGCAGGAAAACCTGTTGTGGCCTCTGCTATTGATGGGAACAAAGAGGCAATTCTGGACGGTATAACAGGATTCCTGGTTCCACCCTCATCCCCTGAACTATTTGCAGAAAAGGTCGTCTACCTTTTAAACAATCCGGAGATTCGCAAAAAAATGGGAGAAGAGGGAAGGAAAAGAGCAAAAATTTTCTCGGTTGAAGAAATGGAAAAGGCCTACATAAACCTGTTCAGGGAGTTAATTCCTTCAAATGCATAAGGATATATGTCAATATAAGGATTCTCTGCTTTAACGACTCAAAATACAGAAACTCATTTTCAGAATGAGCCCCCTCGCCCGAAGGTCCAAGCCCATCTATGGCTGCAAGTCCCCATCTGGAAAACCACGAAGCATCGCTTCCCCCGGCAGAATGGGTCTCTTCTATTTCTACTCCAATTCCTGAAAGAAGGTTTTTGAGTCTTGTGTAGAGTTTTCTCTGCTGAAGTGATGGTATAAGGGGAGGAACAAAGGATTCAAAATTCATTGTGACAATGGCTCCCTTTCTTACAGGAGAAATATTATTCATGTATTCATTGAGCATCTCTGAAAAACCTTCCTTCTCGAACCTTATATCTACAAGCGCAAATGCATCCCCGGGAACCACGTTTGGCTTTTCCCCTCCACGAATCACTCCTATGGTAAAACTTCCTTCTCTGACGGAAATCCATTCCCGAAGCTCAGAAAGCTGGTCTATCAATTCATCAATTGCATTGACCCCTTTTTCAGGAGCAAGCCCAGCGTGCGCCATTCTTCCCTTTACGCTTATCTTTAGAGATATTACACCCTTCCTTGATGTTTTAAGTTTCCCATCAGGACCGGAAGGCTCAAGGCTGAAGCAATACTTGTAATCTCGGGAAATTCTCTTCATATAATCACGGGTGTGTGAGGAACCTTCTTCTTCTTCGGTATTCATAAGAAAAGCAAAATCCGGAAGGAGACCGTGTTCAGATACAATTTTTATAGCGAAATAAAGGGCTACCACCCCTGCTTTCATATCCAGAGCTCCAGGACCAAAAACTTTTCCGTTCTCTTTCCTGAAAGGATTAATTTTTATGGTTCCTATTGGATGAACAGTATCTATATGGGAAATAAAAATTGAATTTCCCTTTCCTTTTCTCAGAAGAAATACACTATATTCGTCTCCGTAAGTTTTGGCCTCAGGAAGGTACTTTATAAACTTTTCCTTAAGCTTTTCACCAAGGGAATTAACTGCTTCCCTATCCGATGTAGGACTTTCATGTTCCACTATATCTCTCAGAAAATTCAGTATCTCTCCCTGCAAATCCTCTATTCTTTTTTCAATATCCTTTTTTTGAACCATGGAATTACCTCCTCAAGTCCTTCTTTTAAATTATATTTTGGCTCCCAGTTCAGCAATCTTTTTGCCTTGGAAATATCGGGCCTTCGACGCTTCGGATCGTCTTCAGGAAGTGGAAGGAATTTTATGACAGAAGAGGAACCTGTGAGATCTTTTATAATCTCTGCCAGCTTTAATATAGTAAGCTCATCTGGATTTCCCAGGTTTACTACTTCCCCAGCTATTCCTTCTTTTATAGAAAGTTTGTAAATAGCTTCAACCATATCCTTTATATAGCAAAAAGAACGAGTTTGAGAACCATCTCCGAAAACGGTTATCGGCTCCCCAAGAATAGCCTGTTTGAGAAAATTCGGTATCACCCTTCCGTCATCAAAAGCCATTTTCGTTCCATAGGTGTTGAAAATTCTCGCTATTCTGACGTCCACCCCATGTTCTCTGTAATAAGCCATAGAAAGAGCTTCTGAAAATCTTTTTGCCTCATCGTATACAGATCGAGGACCCACGGGAGATACATTTCCCCGATAACCTTCATGCTGGGGTGTAATCTCAGGATCTCCATAAACCTCAGAACTTGAGGCGAGAACAAATCGGGCTTTTTTCTCCTTTGCAAGGCCAAGAGCATGCAGAGTCCCGATTGAATCAACCTTCATGGTATGTATTTTATGCTTCATATAATGAAGGGGAGATGCAGGACAGGCAAAATGGAGAATTAGATCAAGGGAACCCTTAACATATAAAAAATTGGTAACATCGTATTTTATAAAGGTGAAATTTGGATGAGCAAAAAACTCTTCTATGTTATCAACCTTTCCTGTCAAGAAATTGTCAAGACCTATAACTTCCCACCCCTCCTTAAGGTATTTTTCCACAAGATGTGAACCTATAAAGCCAGCAGCACCTGTAATTAGAACCCTCATCAATTTCACTTTACCATAATAAATTTTCTTTTCCAAAGAGAGGTTTCACAGCAAATGTTGTGCTTTTCTCGGGGAAGAAAATTTATTATTTCCTGAAAAGGTAAAGGGAAAACAATCCCCTGAAGTATTTTTTCACTTTCGAATATTCAAAACCATAGTTTTTAACGAATTCAGGAAAATTCATCTCAGCAAATTCACCTGCAAGAGGACACTCCAGCTTCCAAATAAGCAGCTTTGCAAACCATGAGGCATCCTGGTATTTAATCTGAGAATAATCAAAAACTGCGAAAATCCCCCCTTCTTTTAAATTGTGATAAGCATTTTTTATAACTTTTTCCTTATCCTGATTTTCAAGTCCATGCATAACGAAGGACATAAAAACAATATCTGCTTTAAAGGGAACTCTAATCGGATGTTCTATTCTTTCCTTTGCAAATTCCACATTTTTTCTTTTCCTGCATTTTTTTATTGCTTTAGCCATCATCTCTTCGCCAATGTCGAACCCTATGTATCTCCCGCTTTCACCAATTATCTTTGAAAACTCACATGCCGCTACCCCTGTTCCGCTACCGAATTCAATAACGTTAAAACCTCTCCCTACTCCAGTACCCCTAACAGCCCTTCTTATCCATTTGTTATACTGGCCAAAGGTTAGCAATCCCATTAAAATATCATAATACTTTGCTTCAAAGCCCTTTATTTCAACTTTGCTTCTTTGGGAACCCAACTCTCCCCCCTTTTCTTGTTAACATCCTGTAAATTTGTCTGGCATCTTTCAGAGTTTTTTCAGGACTTTCTGTGGTGAATATAATCACATGGGATTTTCCCGCATAGTATTCAGGAGGCATCTGAGAGCTAAGCCTTGCTTCTGCCTCTTCTCTTGTGAAGCCCTTCTCCAGCAATCTAAGCATCTGTTCTTCTCTGGGGCAATAAGTAGCCACGATATAATCGCAAAGCTTGTAAAGACCCATTTCAAAAACTATCGCCGCTTCTATAACAACAGGTCCGTCAATTTTTTCTATCATCTCCTTTATTTTTCTATTTATCCTCGGATGGGTAAGTTTATTGAGAAAACTCAGAGCCTCCCTATCCCCGAATACCAACCTGCCAAGTTTTTTTCTGTCGATCTTTCCATCAGTTAAAATTCCTGTTCCGAATTTCTTCACAAGAACTTCTTTTACATCATCCTCTTCCAGCACCTGGTGTCCAACCTCATCCGCACGGATAATCCTAGCGCCCATTTTTCGCCACTCATTCAGGACCGTTGTCTTACCGGTTGCAATGCCTCCACAAAGGCAGATAACTACTTTTTCAGGTTTACCAAAAATTTTGCACCTCCCTGTTCTGATACTGCTTTTATATTGCCTCCCATTGATAGCAGGGCTTTCTTAACAAAAAAAAGCCCAAGGCCTTTTCCATTTTCCTTTCCGCTGAAAAAAGGAAGAAAGATTTTTTCTTCCTCCTCCTTTTTTATACCTATACCGTTATCTTTTATCTCCACCAGAACAGACGCTTTTTTTTCAGCGATTTTCACTTCAATTCTATCAGCACCGGCTTCTTTTGAATTCTTAAAAATATTCTCAAAAACAAGCTCCAAAAGATATGGGTCAACAAATGCTTCTGCTTCCCCCTCCACAGAAATATTCTCCCACCTTCCAAAAAATGTCTTATCTATTTTCTTTCTTATCAATACAGGTTTCAAAGGCCTTGAAGCTTCCATGAACTGATCAACCAGGGTTCTTATCCTTTCTATTTCCTCGTAAACTCCTTCCTTTTTTCCTGTCTTGAACAGGGTTAAAATTACAGATAATGAATTTTTAATTTCGTGCGAGAGGAATGAGGCAATTTCTCCCAGGGAACTAAGCCTCCTAGTCTCCTCCTCCTCTCTTATTTTCTCCCTCTCCTTTTCTATATCCCTTAGAATGTAAAGAAAAGCATCATGTTCACCTGGAGTGATCCTTATCTTTTCAACTAAATATCTCTCCCTCAAGGATTTTTCGTCAAATCTGCCCGGTTTTAGCTCTTCAACATCCTCTGCCGCTCTGTTCAGAAAGCTGACTCTACCCCCTTCTATAACAAAGGCAGGGCTTTCCATCTGGTTTATAATCCCCTCAATAAGGTCTCTTGTCTGTTTGCTTCTGCGGGAAAGCATTTCCAGAATCTCTTCCATCCCTTCCTCTCTCCTGGGCTCCCTTTCAAAGGAAGCAAGGAGCGCCAGAAGAGTCACCATCAAAAGAGAAAGAAGGGAAACTATACCCCAGAGCTGTTTAAGACTACGCAGTTTTTCCGGGGAAATATCGGGTCTTATCTGAACAACAAAAAGAAAACCCACCAGCATCCAGACGAGCACTATAATCAATATAAAAATGAGGGAATACCTTCTCACCGCCACAGCCCCATATAAAGGTTAAAAAGGTCCAGGTTAAAAATGTATAGAATCCACGAGGCTATGGAAAGAAAAACCCCAAATGGAAGCATAGTTGAAAAGGTCTTTTTCTTCACCAGTATAATTCCAATTCCAAAAAGGCTACCCAGAAGAGAAGAAACGATAATTACCGGCAACAACTGTTTTATACCCATAAAAGCCCCAATCATTGCAAGCATTTTAAAATCACCGAAGCCCAATCCCTCCTTCCCTGTGAGCAAGAGGAACAATTTATAAACCAGCCAGAGAGAAAGATAACCTATCAGAGCTCCGAGGATCGAGGACAATGGACCTGGTGAAATAAAAAAAGAAAACGCTATACCTGCTGCTATTCCAGGAATGGTAAAAATATCGGGCAAAAGCATCCTGTCGCTGTCAATTCCTGCAAGAATTATGAGAAGGCTCACAAAAACCAGTCCCCTTAAAATCTCCAGAGGAATTTGATGAAAATTCCTCCACAGGAGCAAAAAACTCAGCCCTGAAAAGAATTCTACAAGTGGATACTTAATGGGGATCTTCGAGCCACAATGTCTGCACTTCCCTCTTAAAATTATGTAACTAAGAATCGGTATGTTGTCATACCAAGCGATTTTCTTCTTGCAAACAGGACAGAAGGAACCGGGTTTTATTATTGAAATTCCCTCGGGAACTCGGTATATAACGACATTTAAGAAGCTACCCCATACAAGTCCAAATATAAATGCGAAAGCTTCATAAATTACTTCCACAGATGCTCTCTCCTGGGTTTTATCTTACCGGTTTCAGGGTCATATATATAAGGATCCCCATAAAAATCAAGAGGTATTTCCTTTACCAATCCCTTTGTCCTGAGTTCTTCTAAAGACAGGGGTAATCTTCCAGTTATTCTTTTAAACTCCCTTACAGCTTTTGAAAGAGCATCTATGTCCATTTTCGATTTTAGCTTATATAGATGCCTTTCGGCGGCTTTCCTGAAATATCCTGTTTTGTCAGTTTTGTAAACCTTCCACCAGTATTGCCATGAAATTTTGAACAGATTCTTTTTCTCAAGCATGCCGGCAGCCATGGAAAGGAAATAAGGGTCGGGTTTTATTTGATAAGCTTTTAGATAAAGTTCATGCGCAAGTTGATAGTCCTTGGCGTATTTAAATGCATAAAAAGCCGCCTCTGATAGTAGTTCCCACGCATCAGGATTTCGTTTATATCCCTCCATTAAGAGCTCTATAGCAAGACGAGGATTTGCAAAATCATAGTTCGCAATAAGGGCAGCAGTGGAATAAGTTTCAAGGTATTTGGGATCAAGGGACCATATTGCCTCAAAAAATTTTCTTAAATTACTTTCTCTTGTTCTAAAGTCAATTTCAGCACTTGAAAAATACTGAATAGCCCATATATAAACTGTATCCGCTATGACATTATCATAACCAAGTGAAAAGTATTTAACCATACGAGAAGGAAGTCTTATTATCCATCCACCGTAAACGTATGGAAGAGGCATTTTCCTGTAGGTAAGGTTTTCATATACCATTGCACCATAGAGAACAACGAGCAATGCAATTACGAATCCTTTCCTCATACTTCTCTTTTCTTAAAAACCCACATTGCTATTATGGTGAAAAATGTAAACAAAAGTAAAAAATAGGCAGTGGATTTATAAAAGAATATGGAAGGAACTTTAATTCCATAAACAATCTGATTTTTAAGATTGAAATAATCAAAATTGGGTATAGCGTAGGATACAGCCTTAACTACTGTTCTTGAGACGCCTGATTTCAGCGTCATAGAAGCCTTTTTAATTGTAGTCGCAAGGTGGCCAACAATGTAAACGCTGAATGTAAATAGCATTGAAAGGAACTGGGTGGTGAAAGAAGAAAACATCAGGGCCACAGAAGTTAGAATTCCCATTTCGAGTGTAAGGAGAAAAGCATGCACAAAAATTTCCCACATTTTGGCTCCTCTTAGCAGAAGCAAGAGAAAAAGAAGAGTGCCCATGGCAATTATGTTCAGAAAAACATTGAACCACACCCCAAGAATTTTCCCCAGCATAAATTCTTCCCTTGAAACAGGTTTGGAAAGAACAAGAATTACCGTTTTTTTCTGTATCTCCCTTGCAAAACTGGTTCCCCCAACAAACACAACGATAAGCAGCGCAAAAAGGCTCATGACCGCCATCCCGAAATCTGCGATAATCTTTGTGGGGTCTCCTATAACAAGCATCCCCAGAAAAAGAGAGAAAAGCAAAAGTATCACAGCAAAGAAAAGAAAAATAAGATAAACTCTATCTCTGACCCCTTCTTTGAAGGTTATTAGAGCAACTGTTTTTATTCCCTTCATGCCTTTTGAACCTCCCTTATAAATATCTCTTCAAGATTTAGGGACCTGGGAATAACAGCTTTTACCTTCCCTCCTGCAGAAACAACTTTCTTTATGAGTTCATCCACTTCGTTTTCCTCAACCCTGTAAAGCACTCTTTTACCCGACCTTCTTTCAGGCTCAAAACCCGGAACTTCAACCCCTTTCACGGTCACTTCGTAATATTTTATCTCCCCACTTAGCATTTCCTCCAGAACACCCTGCTTTATAACACGACCGTTGTAAATCATTACCACCTCATCACAAATCATTTCAACATCCTGAAGAATATGGGATGAAAAAAGAATGGTTTTCCCCCTCTTTTTAAGGCTGGTAATTATATCTCTGAATTCTCTCCTTCCCATGGGATCAAGTCCGCTCATGGGTTCATCCAGAACAAGAAGCTGAGGGTCATGGAGAATTGCTTGAGCCAGACCTATTCTCTGAAGCATTCCCTTTGAATAACTGCGGAGCCATTTGTTCTCATGTCCTTTAAGCCCTACGAGTTCTATAACCTCATCTATTCTGCGCTCGACATTCACTTTTATACTGAAAAAACCTGCGAAACTTTTCAGAATTTCTCTTCCCGTAAGATAGTCATAAAAATAGGGTGTCTCTGGAAGAAATCCTATTTTCTCCCGAACCATTTTTGATTGGCTTTTTCCAAAAATATAAACCTCTCCAGAATCAGGGTTTGAAATACCCATAAGTATTTTTATTGTGGTGGTTTTTCCCGCTCCATTGGGTCCAAGAAGACCAACTACAGCACCTGTTTTTACCTTAAAGCTTACGCCGTGGAGAACCTCTTTTTTTTCAAGGAAAAAACCCTGCTTATAACTTTTCCTGACATCCTTTATTTCTATATCAATTTTCATGTAAAAATTTTACAGAAAAGCAAACTTCAAAACAAAAAGAAGAGCTAGAATGTGAAGTACGGGGCTAACCTCTTTGCCCCTTCCTGAAACTAATTTAAGCAGTGAGTAGCTTATAAATCCAAATCCCAGACCATTAGATATGCTCATTGTAAGCGGCATTCCGAGAACTGTGAGAAGAGAAGGGATATATTCCGTGGGATCATCAAGGTCTATTTTTCTTATATTAGCAAACATCATTGCTCCTACGATTATCAAAACAGGAGAGGTAACAGGATACACTGTATCTCCTTTCCAAGTATAACCACCGACAAGACTCTGGATAAGAGGATAAAAGAAAAGCGCAAGTACGAAGTAAATGGAAACGAACACAGAGGTCAAGCCGGTCTTTCCTCCCTCCGCAACTCCTGTGGCAGATTCAATGTAAGAGGTAACTGTAGAAGTTCCCAGACCTGCTCCAAAAACCGTCCCTGTAGCATCAACAATAAGAGCCCTGTTTATTCTGGGCATCTTACCTTCTTTGTCTATAAACCCCGCCTGTTCTGCCACTCCGATGAGGGTTCCTATTGTATCGAACATGTCCATAATAAAGAAAGCTATTATTGGAACAAGAAACGAAAGAGACAGAGAAGACTTCAAATCCATCTTGAACAATATAGGAGAAAGAGATGGTGGTTTTGAGATTATCCCGTGAAATTTAACAATACCAGCAGGAATTCCAAGAAGAAAAGTTATTATCATTCCCAGAAAAATTGCTCCCTTTATTTTCCTGGTGATAAAAAATGCAATTATAAAAAGTCCAATGACGGCAAGGAGGGTTCCTGGATTATGAAGATTGCCCAGGGACAAATTTCCTCCCTTTATTCTCACAAGTCCTGACTCCTCCAGTCCAAGATAGGCAATAAAAAATCCTATTCCTACTGCAATTGCATTTTTTAAACTTCTGGGAATGGCATCAACTATCTTTTCTCTAATCCTCAAAAGAGTTACGCCGAGAAAAGCCAAACCCGACCAGAACACCACACCAAGGGCAACTCTCCATGGTATTCCTCTTCCCTGAACAAGGGAATATGAAAAATAGAAGTTCTCGCCCATGCCCGGAGCAAGCCCGATAGGATAATTAGCATAAAGCCCCATAAAAAGTGTGGCAAAAGCTGAAGCTATGCAGGTAGCCACCATTACAGCTCCGGGGTCCATGCCTGCCTTGGACAGGACCACCGGCTGCACAGCAATTATATATGCCATTGATAGAAATGTTATGGTACCTGCTCTGAATTCTGTTTTAATATCAGTTTCTGCCCTGGAAAGGCCAAAAAGCTTTTCAAGCATCTTTTACCTCCAGAATTTTCTGTCTGGACTTATGCCCTGTTATTATTTCTATTCTGGATTTTGAAATACCGAGTTTCTTGGCTAAAAGCTCAATTACTCTTTTATTAGCTTTTCCTCCCTCCGGAGGCTCGTTAACCCATATTTCCCAGAGGTCTTCCCCCTCAATCACCTTTTCTTTTTTAGCCCTTGGGTGAACCTTCACTCTTATTTTCATCCTTTTCCTCTTTTTCTACAAGGGCCTGAAGAGAAAAGATGAAGCTTCTTATCTCATTTATTATGTTATCCTTTTCAGCCTTCATTTTTTTAATTGTAAAATTGAGCTCCCTCAGCCTCTCATTTGCCTTTGCTACTATCTGGTCCGCCTTTAGCTCTGCCTCTTTTATCATTATGTCAGCTTCTTTCTTGGCGTTTGCCTTGAGCTCTTCGGAAAATCTCTGGGCAGCTATAAGGGTTTCCTTTAAAATCTTTTCCCTTGACTCAAGTTCCTTAATTCTTTCTTCTGCATTCATCAATTTTTTCTTCAGCTCATCCATTTCAAGAAGAAGATTTGAAATCTCCTGAGAAATAAAAATCAAAAAATTTCTTACTTCTTCCTTATCGTAACCTTTTAACTTTGTAGAAAACTCCTGTTTCTCTATGTCTGAAGGAGTAATTCTCATATCCCACCTCCATATATTAATGATAACTTTATAGGGTCAAGAATAACAACTTCTATTGCCCATATAAGAAGGACTGCCACAAGAGGGGAAAGATCCAGTCCCCCGGTTTTCCAGGGAGGAATAAACCTTCTTATAGGTCTTAAGACAGGTTCGGTAAGAACCCATATAACCCGCAATATGGAATGGAAAGGCAAAGCAGGAAACCAGGAAAATATTGCCCTTATTATAATAAGGGCAATCTCTATGTTGAGAAGAACTTCAGTAACACGAATAATACCCAGTAGTATATTTTTTACCAGCATCATTCTCTCTCCCCAAAAATGACCCTTCCCAACCTTACTATTGTGGCTCCCTCTTCTACTGCAATTTCAAAGTCATCGCTCATTCCCATAGATAGCTCTTTAAAATCCCTGCCAAAATATCCTTTAACCTCTTCAAGAAGTTCCCTTAATTTTATAAAGTAAGGTCTTGGGTCCTCTTGAAGCGGAGGCATAGTCATAAGACCAACGGGCTTTATATTTTTCAGAGAAGAAAGTTCTTCTATGTTCTCCATAAATTCCCTAAGGGAAAAACCGGATTTCGTTTCCTCACCTGACAGGTTAATTTCAAAGAACACAGGATAGACCATTCTCATTTCCTCTGCCACAGCATTTATCTTCTTGGCCAATTTGAGTGATGAAACTGAATGTATAGCTGAAAAATATTTAACCGCTTTTCTCACCTTGTTAGACTGAAGAACCCCGATAAAGTGAAACTCCACATTCTCGTCGGCTAAAGCTTCCACCTTGGGTATACCTTCCTGCACCCTATTCTCTCCAAAGAGTCTCAATCCGGCATCAATAGCCTGTCTGATTCTGTCCACTTTCACTTTTTTAGTTGCTCCAAGAATTCTTATTTCATCTGGGTTTCTCCCAACCCTTTCAGCAGCTTTGGCAATTTTATCCCTTACCCTTTCTATATTTTCCTTTACTCCCATATAATCAATTTTATTCTAAAAGGAGAAAAACCGCAACAGCACTTGTTTCGCTATGGGCAAGTGAAAGACTCCCATTCACCTTTCTTCCCTCAAAAACAACATATGGCGCTTCTTCTCTTCTTATTTCAATTTTTTTCCAACCAGGATTTTTCCCTATGCACTTAATGAAAGCTTCCTTTGCGGCAAAGGTAACTGCAAAATGGGGATAGGGATCGCTGAACTTTCTACAGTATTGTTTTTCATAATCTGTAAAAAGTTTGTTCTCAAGGGAGGAATTTTTTCTCAGTTTATCTCTTATTCTTCTTATTTCCAATATGTCAATCCCTATTTTCATTTAATTTCTCCTTTAGAGCCTTTGCCTCAGATTTGCCCACTATAGCTGCAAGTTCTTCTTCAGAGGCATTTCTTATCTCGTCAAGGCTCCTGTATTTCCTGAGTAATTCTAACATTCTTTTCTTTCCTATTCCTTTAACTTCCTCAAGGACTGTTTTAAATTCCCTGCGTTGTCTCACCTTTCTGTGAAAACCAATCGCAAATCTGTGGGCTTCGTCCCTTATTCTCTGGAGGAGCTTAAGAGCCTGAGAATCTCCGGGTAGAACGAAATCCCTTTCAGGGGTAAATATTCTCTCCTCCCCCTTTGCAAAAGAGATTGCGTTTACTTTAATACCAAGCTCTGAAAGGGCTTCCAGTACAGCTGAAAGCTGGCCTCTTCCTCCATCTATAAGAAGAAGATCAGGAGGAGTATGTTTCTGATACCTTCTCTTTACCATTTCTGCAAGATTGGCAAAGTCATCGTTTTTCTCATCAAGTTTATAATGGCGATATTCTTCTTTTACAGGTTTTCCCCCCTCAAAGACGACAACAGAGCCCACCACTTCTTTTCCCGAAAAATGTGAGATATCCATGCCCTCTATCCTATAAGGAACCGAAGGCAGAGCAAACACTTCAGAAAGCTCCTCTTCTGGTCTTATTCCTACCACAAGCCTTTCCGCCTCCCTCTGTATGCGTTCGGCGATGAAATTTTCGTCACCTACAGGGCTCTCAAGTGCAACATCGCGGCCAAATTTCTCTTTTATATACTCTTTAAGTCTCTCTCCGCCTATAAGGGTGAATGCGGTGACTATTCTCTGAGGGATGTTTTTCACCCTTTCATAAAACTGGACAATCGCAATCACTGGATCAGGTTCAAGGCTTTCTCCTGAAAAACTCTTCGGTTCCCTTCTTTTACCTCTAATTCTTTCCACTCTCAAAGCCCACTTAGTTCCTTGCTGATAGAAGCCAAATATGTCTGTCGTCTCATTGAGGTCAAAAGTCGGTCTTCTTGAAAATTCCTCCACAGTAAAGAGAAGGTCCCTCAGGTAAGAGGCCCTTTCAAAATTCATATTTTTTGCAGCATCCCACATTTCCTGCTTCAGTCTCTGCCTTTCCCTTTCAACACCCCCTTTTAGAAAATCAATTGCTCTTTTCACGCGCTGCATATAATCGTCTCTTGAGATAAACCCAACACAGGGTGCAGCACATCTTCCTATGTAATAATCGAGACAGGGTCTGTCCCTTTTTCCATCTAATTTTTCCCTGCACTGCCTTATTCCGAACAAAATGGATATAAGGTCCTTTATCCTTCTTGCCCACAATGCTGGCACGAACGGCCCAAAATATAAACTACCCTTTCGTCTCGCCCTCCTTGCTATATAAATCCCGGGAAATTCATTCCCCATTCTTATCTCAAGGTAAGGATAGGACTTGTCGTCCCTAAGCCTGATGTTATACTTTGGCTGGTACTTCCTTATTAGCTCGTTTTCAAGAAAGAAAGCATCCTTTTCGGTGCGGGTTTCAAAAAATTCGAGGGAAACTGCTTCTGCAAGCATACGAACCACCTTGGGGTCCTTAGAAGAAAAATAATTCCTTAACCTTTCCTTTAATTTAGAGGCTTTCCCTATGTATATGGGTCTGTCAGTGGAGTCTTTAAAAACATAAACTCCGGGTGAAAGAGGCGCAGATAAAGCCTTCTTTTTCAGGTCTTCCATATAAAACTCGCTGCTAATATAGAAACCACGAGTAATAGAAAACTTAGGTTATAGGTATTGATAGTCTTTATAATCGCTGGCAGAAACTTTGGGTGAGGTTCGTTCACATTTCTTTTTGCGTGCAAGAATGCAGAATAAGCTAAAGGGAGTGCGAGAAATGCAAGGGCAGATATTACGGGAGCTGTACCGGAAAGGATGGAATATGCTAAGCACCCGAAAGCTATTATATTCAGGATTAAATGTACATAAGTGGAATTTTTCCTGCCAAAAAGGTGTATCCACATCCTTCTACCTGTCTTTCTATCTGCCTCTTCGTCAGCAAACTCATTTATAAAAAGGATTAGAAGGGTGAGAATCCCAAGCATAAATGAAATAGGTAGAAGCTCTTTGCTGAGTTTGCCTGTTTGGATGAAATATGACCCTTCAACCATAAGAGGACCCCACGCAAGAAAAATTGCTATCTCCCCCAGATAAAACCTCACAAGCTTTAAAAGTCCATTATACGAATATATAAGAAACACTCCAATTAAGCCTATATACAAAAGAGTGTTTCCGGGAAGTATGTAATTAAGATAAAGTCCTATAGCTGCAGCCACTAAAGTCATTAAAATTGCAGCAGCAAGAGCTGCACCCGGGGAAATTTTGCCCTCCAGCAAAACTCTGCTACCTCCCGAAAAAGGAGAAATTGCAACTTTATTTTCTCTGTCCGTCCCTGAGAGATAATCAAAATAATCATTGGCAACATTGGTAGCAAAATGAAGAAGGACTCCTGCCACCAGTGCAAGAAGAAACCTCCCCCAATGGAAAATTCCATCCTTCCATAGTGGATAAAGCGAACCTATTGTAATCCCACCAACTGTAACTGAAACAAATGGAGCTCTTACCAGCTTTAACCAGTTTTTCATCTTACCTCCTTCATTTTTCCTCCTTATTTTATTATAAATTGTGTCCAAAATAGCACGAGAATAGATAATCCCCTTTGTTTCAAGGAAATTTGGTCTAAATGATAAGGATTTTTTAAATTAGTTAGGAAAAACTCAATTATAGCAACAGAGGGAACTATTTTTTTCGCTCATCAACAGCTTTTTTTCAGTTTTTCAGTAATTCTGAAATGGAGTTTAGCATATTTTGAAAGCAGTTCTGTTCCTCCTTTTTTTAAAATAAGGCAGGCTGTCTCCAGCACCTTCGGGGAGGATGACCCGAAGGGAAGTTCTATTCCGAGTTTTTGAGATTCCCTTTTCATCCAGGAAACAAATCTCCATCTCGCAAGAACAGAAGCAGCAGCAACAGGAGTGTATTTTTCCCCTTCAGTCTCTTCCATTATCTCTATTTTGAGTCTCTTCTTCTCCAGGGCTCTTGCAAATTCACCCTTTCTCGAAAATCTGTCCAGAATAGCTATCTCTACCTCAGGCCCTTTCTCTTTTATAAGGTTTTCCAGCGCCTGAGAATGAGCCCAACCAAGGATTAAATTTAAATTTTTAAATTTGATGTAAAGCTCGTTATATCTTAAAGGTGAGATAAGAACTGTGGAATGAGGATATTTTTGAATTTTCAGGGCAAGCTCTTTTATCCTGCCCGGAGTATGCCTTTTGCTGTCCTTTAAACCAAGGGCTTCAAGTTCTGCAATTGCCTCTCCATCAAGGGCTACCGCAGCGGCGACAAGGGGGCCAAAATAATCCCCCTTGCCGCTTTCGTCAAGCCCTGCTATTAACAATTACTTTCCGGAAAGATAAGCATCTATAGCTTTCGCAGCTCTTCTTCCATCCCCCATGGCAAGGATGACAGTTGCTCCGCCGCGGACAATGTCACCACCCGCAAAAACTCCTGGTATTGAGGTTCCCATGGTTTCCCAGTCAACTTCAATTTCTCCCCACTTTGCGAGTTTGAGGCCAGGCGTTGTCTGAGGGATCAGAGGATTGGGTTTTGTTCCTACAGCAACTATAACAAGGTCAACATCCATCAGAAATTCGGAACCTGGAATTGGAATAGGTCTTCTCCTTCCACTGGCATCAGGTTCTCCAAGTTCCATTTTCACGCACTCCATTTGTTTAACCCATCCGTTCTCATCCCCTATAAATCTCTTCGGGTTGGTGAGGAAGTGGAATTCTATCCCTTCTTCCTCAGCGTGTTTTATTTCTTCTTCCCTTGCAGGCATTTCTGCCCTTGACCTTCTGTAGATAATCATCGCATGTTCTGCACCCAGTCTCTTTGCTGTCCTTACGGCATCCATAGCCGTGTTTCCTCCACCTATGACTGCCACCCTTTTTCCTCTCGGTATAGGAGTGTCAAACTCAGGAAATTCAAAGGCTCTCATTAAATTAACTCTGGTGAGATATTCATTTGCGGAATAAACACCGTTCAGCTCTTCTCCTGGGAGTCCAAGAAACCATGGAGCACCTGCACCGGAGCCTATAAAGAAGGCCTCATATCCCTGCTTTTTTAGGTCATCTATTGTTGCAGTTTTACCCACGACAAAATCTGTTATGATTTCAACTCCAAGTTTCTTCAGATAGTCTATTTCCTTCTCCAGTATAGCTTTTGGAAGTCGGAACTCAGGAATTCCATACATAAGAACACCACCGGGTTTATGAAGAGCTTCAAAAATTGTGACGTCATATCCCATCATAGCAAGCTCCCCAGCCGCTGTAAGTCCTGCAGGTCCTGCACCTATAATTGCAACCTTCTTGTTCTTCTTTACCTTGATTTCTGGAACTTCTACTTCGCCCTGTGCTCTTTCGTAATCAGCAACAAACCTTTCAAGATTTCCTATGGCAACAGGGCGTTTGCCCATTCTCGTATAGGTGCAGTTGCCCTCGCACTGGTCTTCCTGGGGACAAACTCTTCCGCATACAGCAGGAAGGGCATTTGTTTCCTTTATAACCTTAACTGCTCCCAGAAAATCGCCCATCTCAATTTTCTTTACGAATGTTGGTATGTCTATTGCGACAGGACAACCTATCACACATGTGGGATTTGCACAGTCCATACAACGGCGGGCTTCAGCCATGGCCATTTCCGGAGTGTAGCCTTTATTAACCTCAAAGAACCCCTTTATCCTTTCCAAAGGTTCATTTTCAGGCATGGGGGTCCTTTCAAGGGCCATTCTCTCTTTAACCTTAAGTTTCTTTCTCAGTTGTTTTCTCCAGTCCTCATTCCACCTGGATCTTAATTTTTCTTTCAGTTCTTCAGGCATGTGCATAGAGTTCTTCATTTTGCACCTCCGAAAATGTAGTCCCTGAGTTCAGGGTAGAAATTGGCAAACCTTTCAAGGCTAATCCTTTCATACTCTCTGTAAGCCTTTAACCTCAGAATAAGGTTATCGTAGTCTACCTGATGACCGTCAAATTCAGGACCATCCACACAGGCAAACTTGATCTCTCCACCGACAAGCACCCTGCATGCTCCACACATTCCGGTTCCGTCCACCATTATTGGGTTTAAACTGACGATTGTAGGAATGTTGTGTTCCTTTGTAAGTTTAGCCACAAACTTCATCATTATAGTAGGCCCAATAGCAACCACATGGTCTATTTTTAGACCCTCATCAATGAGCTCTTGAAGACCATGGGTTACAAGGCCTTTCTTGCCATAGCTTCCATCGTCAGTCCAGACCCTAAGGTCATCGCTAATAGCCCTCATTTCCTCTTCAAGGATTAAAAGGTTCCTGCTTCTTGCACCGAGAATTGTAACTATACGATTTCCTGCTTCTTTCATTCCCTTAGCTATAGGATAGAGAGGTGCAATTCCTACTCCGCCTCCAATAGCAACAACCGTTCCGAACTTCTCAATGTGAGTTGGTTTACCCAGTGGTCCCACTATACGGTAAAGGTCATCACCGTCCTTTTTAAGCCCAAGTTTGTAGGTGGATGTTCCCACCTCCTGGTAGATAAGATCAATGGTCCCTTCTTCAGGGTTAGAATCCACAATTGTCAGAGGAATTCTCTCCCCGTGCTCATCAGGAATGAGGATTACGAAATTCCCCGGCTTCCTCTTCTGAGCTATAAAAGGGGCTTTGACCCTCATGTGTTTTACCTTGTTAGCAATGGGACGATTAAAGATTATCTTATACATTAGTCCCTCCTTTTATTGATAAGCATGTAATGTATTCTGATAAAAAGGCAGATAATTTACGCCTATATAGGTCATAATTATAACAGCAAATCCTATTATTGTTAGTACAAATATACATGAAAGTATAGAAATAAGAAGAAGGCCAAAGAGTGTGTTAAACCAGAAGGTATAATAAAGATTGGTTCTACAAAGGAAGGTAGAATAGGCAGCTACAATGGCCAGGATGGCAAATATAATCCCTGCTGTTTGATTCTGGGAAAGGTTTTTTCTCCCCCAAAAAAAAGTTGAAAGTAGAAATACTATTCCTACAATTAATCTCAAAGTCCTGGAGCTTTTTCCTAAAATGGTCTCCAGCAATAAATCTATTGGAACAAATCCTGCTAAAAAAAGTTCTTTCTTTAAGCTTTTCACCGACATATTATATTCTAAAATCAGCTTTTAATTCAAGGGAATAGCTAACCGAAACTCCCGGTGATATCTACCCTATAAGGGAGAATTTTTACTATTCGTACCTGAGGGCTTCCACAGGATTAAGATTTGCAGCCTTCCAGGCAGGATAAATTCCGAAGAAAAGACCAACCATAGTGGAGACACCTACCCCGAGTATTACTCCAAAAGGGGTAACTGCAGCAGGGAAATTTGCCGCTGCTTTGGCAAGGAAAGATAAGGCAAAGCCAAGGAACATTCCGAGCAATCCCCCCACCAGCGAAAGAGTAACTGCTTCTACAACGAACTGGAAGAGAATATGCTTCTTTTTAGCTCCTATTGCCCTTCTCAGTCCTATTTCAGAGGTTCTTTCTCTCAGGGAAACAAGCATTATGTTCATTATTCCTATACCACCCACAAGCAATGAAATTGATGCTATAAGAATTCCAACTAAGAACACCCCGGATACAAGCTGAGAGAAAAGTTCGTTTATATATTCCTGGGTGTATATAGCAAAATCATTTTCCTGGTCCGGCTTGAGTTTTCTTCTCATCCTCAACACCTCTGTTATCTCATCCATTGCCCTTTCCAGAAGCTCAGGGCTTTTAGGTCTAGCCATTATGTAAAGACCTCCCCACAACCTTTTTTTCGCAGCGGGGTATTTTTTTATAAGAGTGGTCAGTGGAATAACCACATAGTTATCCTGGGATTGTCCCATAAAACTTCCACGTTTTTCCATAACTCCTATTACAGTGTAGGTTGTATTACCAATGTGTAGCTTTTTTCCAATTGGGTCAACCCCCGGAAATAAATTTGTTGCTACGTCAGCACCCAGAATCGTCACATTGGCTTTGCTTCGTTCCTCCGGCTCTGTAAAAAATCTTCCTCCTATTAAGTTTATTTTTACAACATCTAGGTAATCATGAGTTACCCCTACCAGCACTATCCCTCTTGATGTATTAAATTTCGAACGAACAAGGCCTCTCTCGAACATACTCAACTGACCAACTGCTGATTCAATTGAGGGGAGTTTTTCTATAGCCTTTAAGTCTTCAAGGGTAAGATTTTTTCTCATCCTTAATTCTTTCGGGGGCCTTCCAAGTCTGATGCCTGGCTCAACCTTGGATACATTAATTATATTGGAACCAAGCTCTTCCATTTGTTTCTGAAAACTGACATTAATTCCCTCTGTAACCCCAACCATTGCAATCACGGTGGTAACGCCTATTATAATCCCCAAAACCGTAAGAAAAGCTCTGGACTTATGCCTCATTATAGATGAAAAAGCTGTATTTAAAAGTTCTGTAAAAAGAGTAAATCTCCTCACATCTCACTCCTTAATGCCTCAACAGGATTAAGCGAAGCTGCCTTGGAGGCAGGATAAATTCCGAAAATTAAGCCAGTCAACCCAGCTATTCCCAATCCTAGAATGGTAAACCATATTTCCATCCTTGCAGGAAGGGGCGAAAATTTATTTATCAGAAAAACAATAAGCCATCCCAGAAGAATCCCTATTACTCCACCGAGGCTCGTCAGAAATACCGCCTCTATAAGAAACTGTCCCATAATATCCGCTCTTCTCGCACCTACTGCTCTTCTTACCCCTATTTCCGGAACCCTTTCTGTAACAGAAACCAGCATGATGTTCATAACCACAATACCTCCAACCAGAAGAGATATAGAAGAAATAATTATTAACGCTATATAAAGAGTGGATGTCAAATTTTTATACACAGTAAGCAATGATTCCGATGTAGAAAATGAAAAATCATCATCCTGCTTTGGACTCAAATGCCTGAGGGACCGAAGGATTCCTCTCACCTCCTCCATCGCCGCTTCCATCCTCTGAGGGGAACTCGTGTGAACAAGAATGGTTATATCTTCCTTTCGATTGAAAAGCGTATAGTATGCCTTTATAGGGATGTAAACATAATTGTCCTGGGAAATTCCCATTATCTTTCCTCTTTTAGCCTCAACACCTATAATCCTGAAGTATGTTCCCTTGATTCTTATCCTCTTCCCAATAGGGTCTATTCCAGGAAAGAGAGTTTCCTTCACATCCCAGCCAATTGTAGCTACCTTCGCTCCTGTTATGGATTCCTCTTCTGTAAAAGGCCTGCCGTCATAAAGGTCTCTAACCCCGGTTATTTCCCTCGCAAGAGAGGTTTCGCCTCTTACACGAACATCCTCCATTGTTTTACCCTTGTAGATAACATTTGTAGTAGTTCCATCTGTAGCTCCCACCTTTTCACAAGTATTGCACAGTTCCTTTACTCTGAAGTAGTAGCGAAGGGGAAATCTTTTTCTTCTGCTCATTTTGAGAAAATCCTCCCAGGAGGTTATAACCTCAGAAAACCTGTTCACACTGAAATCCGATGCTCCATAAGGAATTATTTTTTCTTCCACGTAGTGATTAAGACCCTGAATTGTTCCAATAATGCCTATAATTGTGGAAACAGCTATTATTATTCCCAGGAGGGTTAAAAATGTCCTCAGTTTATTTCTTTTAAGCGAATCCAGCGCCAGGCTGATAGTTTCATTTACGGAAATTCTCATCTATTATTTATACGATTTCACTTCCTTATAGTTTCCCACCAAAGGAAATTTTCTCTGGCTCATTTAATTCTCTGTAAACTTCATCCAGTTTCTCCTTATTCAGGCTGGTTATAATCCCGGGAAGTTTCCATAAATACTCTGCTCCAAGTCCAAGGTAAATATAAAGTCCTGTGTAAAAAGATCTGTTTATTTTTCTTTCACCGTATCGCAGAACTCTTGCAGCAAGCGAAACTTTACTTCGTCTGAATTCATCATCAGAAATTCGCGAGGGCATAAATTTACTCAAGATAGAATCAACAGTGGTGGAAATCTTTTTAACTCCTTCTGCAGTTGTTGGAACCAGGATATAAAAAAGACCTTCTCCGTTTGAATAGGGTTCAAAACCCACTGAAACTGAATACGCAAGTCCCTTCCTCTCTCTAACATCTTCTGCAATTCTGTCTCTTAGTATATGTGCCAGGAGCATATAATAGGAATATGTAGCCCTATCCCATCTGACATTCCACCCCATTGCTAAAACTCCGCCTCTGACTTTCGGGGAAGAGGATAGATTTACAGGAGCAGGTGAAAATTTCGTTCCCACTTTTTTAAGTTTTTTAAGGCATTGTGGAAGTTCATCTCCTATCCCTGTAAAAATCATGTACTCAGGATCAAAGTAAGATTTTCTAAAATTCTCCATCTGTTTATAATTCGCTGATGAAATAACCTCAGGGGTTCCATAAAGTGGTTGATTATAGGGGAAATGCATGAGTTTTATTCGAAGCATTTCTTTCCCTACCCAGCTTCTCATGGATGAAAGATAACCGAGCTCCCCAAGAACTTCTTTTTTCGCCCTCTCGAAGGCCTCCCGACTCAGAGACTTATTAAAAACTTCACATATAGCCTCCCTTAGGTTCTCTCTCTCCCACCCTTCAAATCTCATGTAGGAATAATCCTTACTCAGATAAAAATCGTCAAACGGGAAGTAGATATAATCGGTAAACTGGTAATTAATTCCCAGCTTTCCCAGGTCCTTTCCATGCTGGATTTCCAGTGCTTTAAAGAGTAAATGAGACTGCCCCGGGAAGTTTTCCCTTGCAGGTCTTTTAATGAAAAGAACATGAAAGGCATTTATTCTGGAACTTGTTTCCATAAGTGCATATTTCAGTCCATTTCCAAGGGTCCCTTTCCTAAGTGCAGGAATGGGCAGTTTAAACATTTTTTTCTCTGTTGGCTGTTGTATAAGAGCATAATATCGGGATATAGCCCCAATGGCATCTTTTAACTCCCTGGTAGTTGCGCTCAAGGCTTCTTTAAGAAAAGCCTCTCTTCTTTCAGGGGTGCACAGAATAGACCATTCTCCTATTTCTCTTGCCAGGTGAAGCTTTTTTTCCTCAAGCATAATCCGTGAAGATTTAAAATCGTTTATAGCCCGACTTATTTCTTGCTTCGAGAAATTCATGGAAAGAATTTTTTTCAAAGCAGCTTTTACCTGGTCTTTTGAAATAGCTTTGGACGGAAAACCGTAGAAATGAATAAACGAAATCCCACGATACTTTTCGTATTCCGAACTGTAACGGAAAATTCCAAGGATTGATGAAAGTTTCTCTCCCAGAAGACCGGCCAGTATTTCATAAACCCCACTACCATCCTCGCATGGTCCGGAAGCCTCAAGGGCTATATCCAGCCTTTTCAAATTGCCATTTAAAACTTCCACCTTGCCCCAAGCTGGTTCTATTTCAGGCAAAGGAATCTCTCTGCCCTTTCGATTGTACGAAGAAAATATTCTATCGAGCCTGTCCTTTATTTCGTTGAATTTAAAATCACCAAGGATAATCACGTTCATTCTCGAAGGAATATACAGGCTTTCCCAGAATTTTATGATCCTCTGCCTTTCAAGGTTTTTTATTATCTGAGGATAGCCAAGAACAGGAGCTTCATATGGAGTCCCCTCCAGGAATTTTTCGTAGAACCTGTACCCTGAAGATTCCATTGGGTTCAGATAATCCTTAACAATTTCCTGATAAACCACCCCCTTTTCCTTTTCAAATTCCTTGCCGGGAAACGAACTCATAAAAATCATTTCTGTTATGAGCTTCAGGGCAGGAATCACCTCTGAAGGAGGGGAAACGAATTCAAAAGCTACAAAGTCCTTTCTTGTGTAAGCATTATAATAGGTTCCAATGTCCGCAAAGGCTTTCTCAAGTTCATCCCTTGAATGCATCAGTGTCCCGTCAAAAAGCATGTGCTCCAGGAAATGACTTAAACCTTTTTCACGATGAGATTCATAAGATGAACCAGCTCTTATCGCTATAACCACAGAAACAAGAGGATAGCTGTGATCTTCCTGATAAATTACCTGTGTCCCACTTTTAAGAGTGTACTTCTGAAAACCCAGAAGGAAGGGAATCAGAAAAAATAAGGTTAAAATTTTTCTCATATAAAAAATGGTGGGCGACAGAGGATTCGAACCTCTGACCACTACCGTGTGAAGGTAGCACTCTACCGCTGAGTTAGTCGCCCACTCCTTATATAATTATAATTATTTGCCCTGTTGTGTCAACTTTAAACCGAGACATCCCCCTGGATTGTACTGTTTTGAAAAAATATAATTTTAAAAAAGGAGGAGAAAAATGAGAAAAAGACTGTATGTTATTTTTGCTGCGGCAATTTTTATTTTAGTAGCCTGCGGTCAGAAGACGCAGAAACTTGAACAGATTGACAGGGCAGAAATTATACGCCTGGCACTGGACAACTATTTAACAACAACCCCTGAAAACTGGAGGATTGTAAAAAACACCTGGCTAAAAGAAAAGCTGGATAAGAAAGATACCGGGGATATATTCATTTTGGACATAAGAGACCCGGAGGATTTTCAGAAAGAACACATTCAGGGAGCAGTAAATATCCCTTTCAAGGTTCTTGCAAAGGAGGAAAATCTTAAAAAATTACCAAAGGATAAAACAATAGTGATAGTTTGTGTAACAGGCCACTCAGCAAGCATGGCAAATGTAGTGCTCAATCTTCTGGGTTATAAAGCTGACACCATGAAATATGGAGTGAATGGCTGGAAAGAAGCTGGATTTCCTGTGGTTAAGTAACCTTCTTCATTTAGTTATATACCGATAAAATTAAAGAATTAACTATCCCGCCATCAAGTCGTAAAATATTTTTGGAATGTTTAGAAATGGAGGGTGATATGAAAAAGAGCCTCATTTTTATTCTTGTCTTATTACTTGCAACCTTTTCCCTCTTTGCAATAGAGGGAAGAGTTATGAGGTTTCCTACCATAAGTCACGGAAAAATTGCTTTTACTTATGGTGGGGATATCTGGGTAGTGGAAGAAAATGGTGGGATAGCAAGAAGATTAACTTCTCATCCAGGGCTGGAAATCTTCCCACGCTTCTCCCCTGATGGTAAATGGATCGCCTTCACAGGTCAGTACGACGGCCATTTTGAGGTGTATGTAATACCAGCAGAAGGAGGAATTCCAAAAAGACTCACCTATCACGGGGAAATAAAAACGTCTGAAAGGTTTGGCCCTGACAATCTTGTTATGGGCTGGACACCAGATGGTAAAAGGGTGCTCTTTCGCTCAAGATTTAAAACCTTTGATACCTGGCTTGGAAAACTATATACTGTTGATCTGAATGGGGCTCTGCCTGATCCTCTCCCTCTACCATACGGAGGATTTGCCAGTTACTCTCCTGATGGCAAAAAGCTCGCAATGAACAGAATTTTCAGGGATTTTAGAACATGGAAGCGCTATAAAGGAGGCATGGCTCAGGACATCTGGATTTATAACCTTCGAACCCTTAAACTTCAGCGTATCACGAAATACACTGGTTCAGATCGTTTTCCAATGTGGTATAAGGACAAAATATTTTTCGTATCAGACAGGAGCAGGAGAAAATCTGACGGCAGGGAAATTCTTAATCTTTTCTATTATGACCTTAAAACAGGGAAAATCGTCCAGGTTACAAATTTCCAGGACTATGATGTGCTATGGCCATCCCTCGGGGATGGAAAAATCGTGTTTGAAAAAGGCGGAAGGCTTTTCGTCTATAACATTCAGACGAAAAACACAAAGGAAGTCAAAGTGGAAATTCCCACAGATAGAATATGGGCAAGGCCCCAGTGGAAAAAGGTATCCGATAAATTAGAATCATTTGACATATCACCTCACGGCAAAAGAATAGTTGCGGTGGCGAGGGGAGATATATTCACTATACCTGCAAAAGAGGGCGACACAAAAAACCTCACCAATTCATCTAATTCCAGAGAAAAATACGCAACATGGTCACCTGATGGAAAATGGATTGCCTTCGTCTCCGATATGGACGGAGAAGAGGGAATTTACATAATTTCCAAAGATGGCGGAAAACCAATAAAAATTACCACCGCAGGAAAATGTTACAAATACAGCTTGGTGTGGTCTCCAGACAGCAAAAAAATAGCATGGTCTGATAAAAATCTAACTCTCTGGTATGTGAATATCAACGAGAAAAAACCGATCTTAGTTGACAGGGCAAAGGTGTGGGAAATAAGAAGCTATACATGGTCTCCTGATAGCAACTGGATTGCCTACGCCAAGCCCGAAGATAATCGTTTCAGCTCTATATTCATATATTCTCTCAAAGATAAAAAATCATACAGGGTAACATCCCACCTTACAGATGACCGAGATCCTGCCTTTGATCCAGAGGGTAGATATCTTTATTTTATTTCTTCAAGGGATTATCACCCCACACTGGGACATTTTGAACTTAGCTATACCTATAATAAAATGGACCGAATCTACGCAGCTCTGCTGAGGCCAGACGTGGAAAATCCCATGGCGCCGAGAGTTGACGAAGAGAAGACAGAAAAAAGTGAAAATAAAGAAAACAAACCCAAAAAGAAGGGAAAGAAAGAGTTTTCTATAGAGCTCAAAGGTCTCTCAAACAGAATCGTTGTCTTCAAAATGCCTTATGGAGACTATTACGGCTTGATGGCCACCAAAGACAGGGTATTTTACGTCTCTGCGGGGGAGGGCACCACTCCCACTCTTATGGCGTACATTCTTAAGGAAAGGAAACCTGTAAAAATAATATCCCCAATTCGGGGTTATGCTCTTTCTGCGGATAGTAAAAAAATCGCTTACAGATCCGGAAAAACCATTGGCATCATTCCCTCTTCATCTACCAACGTTTCCCCGGGCAAGGGCAGTGTAAACCTTTCAAATATGGAATCCTATGTAAAGCCTCTTGAAGAGTGGAAAGAGATGTTCATGGAAGCCTGGAGACTGGAGCGAGACTTCTTCTATGTCCCAAATATGCATGGGGTCAACTGGAAGGAAATGCTCAAAAGATGGGGAAGTCTTATCCCCTATATCTCTCACAGGTTTGACCTTAATTACATTCTCGGAGAAATGCTGGGAGAACTTGCATGTTCCCATACATACGTAGGAGGAGGAGACTATCCGGAGTTCAAACACACCAATGTGGGTCATCTTGGAGCAGACCTTGTAAAGGGGGAAAATGGATATTATAAAATTGCTCGAATACTCGAAGGTGCCAACTGGGAGAGAAAGTACATAAGCCCTCTCAAACAACCTGGCATAAAGATTAAAGAAGGTGACTATATCATCGCCATAGCAGGAAAAGAACTCCGCTGGCCAACAAATCCATATTCTCTTCTCGAGGAAAGAGCAGGAAAGTTAACAAGGATACTTGTAAATTCAAAACCCACAAAGGAAGGTGCCTGGGAAATAAAAGTTATTCCGATTGAAAACGAAATGTCCTTGCGCTATTACAATTGGGTACTTAACAACAGAAGGAGGGTAGAGAAACTGTCGGGAGGTAAAATAGGATATCTTCATATACCTGATATGAGCCTTGAAGGGCTTAACGAATTCGTAAAGGGATACTACGCTCAAATTAACAAGCAGGGATTGATAATAGACGTAAGATTCAACGGTGGAGGCTTCGTTTCTCAGATGATACTGGAGAGACTCCGCAGAATTCTTGCAGCAATGGGAGCACCAAGAAACGCAGAACCAGACACATATCCAAGCGCTGTATTTACAGGGTACATGGCCTGTTTGGTAAATCACTACTCTGCCTCCGATGGAGACATATTCCCCTATTTCTTCAAATTCTACAAACTGGGGCCACTAATCGGAACAAGGAGCTGGGGCGGTGTTATAGGAATAAGGGGCTACAGGCCACTGCTAGACGGAGGCTATATTACAACTCCCGAATTTGGACATTACAGCATAGAGAGCAAGTGGGTAATAGAGAACCATGGTGTTGAGCCGGATATAGTGGTGGATAACACCCCTGGTGCCCTTATGAAGGGAAGGGACCCACAGCTCGAAAAAGCTGTGGAAATTCTTATGGAAAAGATAAAGAAACACCCGCCAAAGTTACCACCAAGACCGAAGCCACCTATTAAATAAAAAGAATTCCCCCTCCTTAGTGAGGGGGAATTCTTTTACTCAGCAAGCTCGTCTTTTAAAAGAAGGGAAGTTTCGCTATAATTTTTTTCAATGCAAAAAGAAGTTTTGATTTTATCATCGATCGATTGGAATTTTCTCTGGCAGAGACATCAAACTCTGGCCAGTTTTTTTTTAAATTCTGGGTGGAAAGTTGTATTTGTGGAGGGTACCCGTATCACTGATCTCAGATTGAAAGATATTTATAGAATAATTTCCAAAAAAATTCTTGGATTTGGAAGCGGCTACAGAAACCCTGTTCCAGATAAGTTGATAAAATTTAAAGTTCAATTTTTGCCTCCTACATATCGTTTGTTTAGAAAAATAAACAGGAAATATCTAATCCCCATCCTTTTAAACAAAATAAAGAAGGCTAAAATTAAAAACCCTCTTGTTATTGCTTATCTCCCTACAGATACTACGCTTAATATCCTCAAAAATATCAACTATTCCTTCTTGATTTACGATTGCGTGGTTAACTTTCCAGGTATTGAAGGCGCACCTCAGGATATAAAAGACACAGAAAGGGAACTTGCATTAATAAGCGACTTGATAATTACTGATTCAGACTTCCTTTATAAAAAAATGTTAAACTTTTTCCCCGAAAAAACATATCAAATTCTTCCAGGAGTTCATTTTGATATATTTTCTAAGGCGGACAATGGCAGGGTAAAGAGAATAAAAACACTATGTTTTTTTGGAGGAATTAACAGTAATAGACTTGATTTAGATATGATATTTTCGGTTGCAAAGAAGCGTGAGGATCTTGAATTCGTCTTTATAGGCCCGATAAAGAGTGAGCTCAAAGATATTCCTAAAAATGTGACCTTCAAGCCTCCTGTTAGAATAAATGTGCTCCCAGAGAAGCTAATCAACTGTGATTGTATTATACTTCCTTATAAAAATAATGAATGGACAAAGGGTGTTATACCTTCCAAAATCTTTGAATCTTTTGCCACAGGAAAACCTGTTATTGTTTCAGGAATAGAGGAAAACATATCAAGGTTCAAAGATGTGTTATATACTGTAAGTTCCTCTGAAGAATTTCTAAAACTTTTGGAAAAAATCCCCGAACTGGAGACAGAGGAAAAATATATAAAAAGAAAGAAACTCGCAATAGAAAATTCTTGGGAAAAAAGATTCGATCAGCTTATGAATTTGATCGAAAAGAAATTGGAACAAAAAGAATAATTTAGTCTTTTTCAAGCCAAAATCTTAAAGTATAATCAAATTTATGAGGATTTTAATTATTGGAATAGATGGCGGTACTTGGAAGGTGCTCGATCGGTTAGAAGAAGAGGGAGTAATGCCCTATTTAAGTTCTCTAAATAAGTCAGGGGCAAAATCTATATTAAAATCTACTGAGCTTCCTATAACAGCTCCTGCCTGGACTACTTTCATGACCGGCGTTTCCCCTGCAAGGCATGGAATTTTTGAATTTAACAATTACAATGGGAAATATGGAACATATTTTGTGACAAATTCTCATATTAAATATAAAACCATCTGGGAACTTCTGAGTGAATTAGGGAAAAGGATTATAAGTATAAATGTTCCCATGACTTATCCTCCTTTCCCTGTAAGAGGTCAGCTTGTCACAGGAATGCTCACTCCTGGAACAAAAGTGACTTTTACATACCCCCCAGAACTTACAGACGAAATAAGGGAAGAATTTCCCGAATATAGAATTATGACTACTGGAGCGGTTTATTCTCGTTATGGAATAAAAAGATTCGTCTCGGAACTAAAAAAAACAATACAGAACCGAGTTAATCTTGCGAAATATCTGCTTCACTCTCCTGACTGGGATGTCGCAATGGTTCATTTCCAGTCGTCTGATATTGTTCAACATTTTCTCTACCACTGTATTGAGCCGGAACATCCACTTTTCAAACCAAAGTGCAGGCAACTAGCACTTGAAGTTTATAAAGAACTTGACAGGGCAATAGAGCAATTACATCAATGGGTGGAAAAAACGGGGAAAGTCTTCCTTATAATAATGTCAGACCATGGCTTCAAACCCGTAACAAAACTTGTGGATACAAACGGTTTGCTTTTAAAGCATGGATTTCTAGT
>JAGHBF010000042.1 GCA_021161165.1 Candidatus Aminicenantota bacterium | reverse complement strand
TTATTATACCTCTAATTCCAAGTTTTGTTGCATACTCAATTCTTTCTCTTAAAAATTCCAATATTTCAAGGATTGCATCATCGTAATATGGATTTTTCTGCATGTCCCTGGGTGTTCCTTTCATGTGCATCAGAATTACCGGAGCGTTTTTTTCTGCTGCGACCTTTCCCATGTCAGGGTCAAACCTTAGAGAAGAGATGTCATTAATTATGTCCGCTCCCTCGTTGAGGGCCTCTTCAGCAACCCGGGCTTTGTAAGTATCAATTGAAATCGGAACATCCACCCTTTTTCTTATTTCTCTTATAGCAGGAATTACCCTTTTGAGCTCTTCTTCTAATGGAACTGGTTCTGCACCAGGCCGTGACGATTCTCCCCCAACGTCAATGAAGTCAGCTCCATCTTCCACCATTTTTTCAGCTATCTCTCCGGCCTTTTTCGGAGTTACCCTTGAGCCTTCAAAGAAGGAATCCGGGGTAACATTTATTATTCCAATAATATAAGTTTTAGAGGAAAAATTGTATTCAGTATTCCTGATTCTTATTTTTAAATTTTTAGACTTCAAAAAATCCAACAATTCCTTTCCTGTCTCCCTCAGTCCCCAGTAATCCATTTGAAGGAGTTTTTTGGCCGCTTTTTCTATTTGTGCCTCAGTTCCCATTATAATGACCGGAGAATTTTCTATCTTGCAGTTTATTACATTCCTGTGGACCGCAGCATCTCCTCCTGCCGAAAGCATTTCCTGTTTTATTATATTCGCTGCAGGGGATTTAACTGCAGGTATCTTTATGGCTATAAACCTGGATTTTTTTCTAAAAATTGGAAGGGATAAAGGGTCGATCTCTGTTTTCAATATTTCATTTTCCAGAAGTTCGCCGGGAATTTCGTAAATCACTTCACCCTCCTTTGAGGTTTTTATACACCGTTTTTTGCTTCAACGCAGGCGAAAGCATTGTGGTTATGGATAGATTCGAAGTTTTCCACTTCTACCTTGTACCAGTTTATCCTTTTGTCTTTTTTGAGAAGAAGTGATATATCCCTTGCAGCATCCTCCACAAATTTCGGGTTGTCAAATGCCCTTTCTGTTATGTATTTTTCGTCTTCCCTCTTTAGCAGAGCAAAAAGAGGAGCGCTTGCGCTTTTCTCTGCAATTTCTATAAGCTCCTCAAACCATACCAGTTTTTTCATTCTTACAGAAATTCTTGCAACGCCTCTTTGATTATGTGCTCCCTTTTCTGAAATTTCCTTTGAACAGGGACAAAGATTATGGATTGGAACCTCCACAATAACAACAAGGTCAAACCCAGCATCAGATTTTTTCCCTACAAGAGAGCAGTTATAGTTCATGTAACTTTTTATTCCAGTTACTGGAGCTGGCTTTTTAATAAAATATGGAAATGATATCTCTATATGAGAGGTAGATGCATTGAAGGTTTCTCGAATCTCCTCAAGTATTTTTTCAATATTGTGTATAGCCATGGTATTTTTATGTCTTTCAAGCACCTCTATGAATCTTGACATGTGGGTGCCTCTAAATTCCTTGGGAAGGTCAACATACATATTAATTTTTGCAATTGTACTTTGGTATTTGTTTTCTCTATCCAGAACCTTTATGGGATATAAAAGGTCCTTTATCCCTACCTTCTGAAGGGGAATCTCTCGGAAATCTTTTTCAGATTGAACATCCCTCATTAAATATAAAAAAAGCACGCCCGGAGGGACTCGAACCCCCAACCAACTGATTCGTAGTCAGCCGCTCTATCCGATTGAGCTACGGGCGCCTATGTTTTATTATAACATTTGATTTATGGTTTCCTGAAGTTCCATTCCCTGGACGAATATTTCTCAATAAGTTGCTGAAATTCGTTCTGTTCAAGTTTTCCCTCTATGACCTTTCCTCTAAATTTTTCCCTGAAGGCTTCTATTATCCCATTTTCCAGTTCTTCTCTTGAAGGAACAGGGTTAAGAACTTCCTTTAAGGAGTAAAAACTTTTCTGAAGCATTTCCAGAGGTGTTTTTGTGGCTCTTGCGATTTTCTCCCTTATATAATTAATAGGTATTGTCCCATGAATCATGAAAACGTCCATTTTCTTTTTCATTGCTCCTGAGACAAGTTTCCGTCCATTAACCTTAATTTCCCATTTCCCTGGAAAGGAGAAGCATGCAATATCCATCCTTGAGAGCTCTCCGTATTTGTTGCTGGCGAGCTTGACATCAAGTCTCAGATTCTCAAGAAAGATGGCAAGAGCCTCTGAAACGAGAAGGTAAGGATGATAAGGAGAGGGATTTGAAAAGAAAAGCTTCTCTCTGCTTGCAACAGCGTAAGTTATCTCATTATGGTGTAAAACAGCTTTTCCCCCTGTGATTCTTCTTACAAAGGGAATATTTTCTTTTTTAAGGTAATTCAGGTCAAGTGCATTTTTCACTGACTGAGAATATCCTATTGTTACGGTAGGACAGCACCAGTTATACAAACGCAGATGAATACCCCCCTCCTTGCTTTTTTCCATAAGATATTCATCTGCAGCCATATTGAGGGGGCCAGGAAGCGCCCCCTCTCTATAAATGTGGATTTCCAATTACTCTTCTACTTTAACTATCTTGTCGGTATCTATCTGTGCCCTCTGGAGCCTGCTGCTGAAATCAATGTAAACGGATTTCCACTCGGTGAAGATATCAATAACTGTATGACCTCCCTCTCTGTGACCGTTACCTGTCTGATTAACTCCTCCGAAGGGCAGATGAACCTCTGCTCCAATTGTAGGTGCGTTAACATATGTGATTCCTGTATAAATATCTCTTATGGCGATAAATGCGTTCTTTACGTCATTTGTATATATGGAGGAAGAAAGTCCGTATTTTGAATTATTGGCGATTTCTATAGCATGTTCCAGTGAGTCTGCAGGAATTACAGAAACCACCGGTCCAAAGATTTCCTCCTGAGCTATTCTCATATCAGGGTCAACATCAGCAAAGATTGTTGGGGCTACGAACCAACCCTTGTCATAATCACCACCTGTCAGCCTGAAGCCTCCAAGAAGAAGCTTTGCTCCTTCCTGTTTTCCTATTTCGATATAGGAAAGAACCTTGTTCATTTGTGCTTCATTAATTAGTGGACCGACGTCTGTGGATGGGTCAAGACCATTTCCTACCTTCAGGGCTTTTGCTCTTTCCACAAACATATCCAGGAATTGTTTGTAGACTTTCTTATGAACTATAACCCTCGAAGTTGCAGTACAACGCTGACCTGTTGTTCCGAAACCTCCCCAGGTGGCTCCATCCACTGCCAGCTCCAGATTTGCATCATCCATTACTATCTGAGCATTTTTGCCCCCCATTTCAAGGGAGACTTTTTTGAACAGGCTTGCTCCCTTTGACCCTATGTGTTTTCCGACCTCAGAGGAGCCGGTGAAGGAAATTATTTTTACATAGGGATGAGAAATAAGTGCCTCTCCCACTACTCCTCCTGAGCCAGTTACGAAGTTTATAACACCCTTTGGCACACCAGCTTCCTCCAGGATCTTGACAAAATTGTATGCAGAGAGAGGTGTATCTGTTGCTGGTTTGAAAACCACAGTATTTCCAGCAACAAGAGCAGGGATTATCTTCCAGGAAGGGATTGCCATAGGGAAGTTCCAAGGGGTGATTATTGCTGCAACTCCCATCGGGATTCTGATTGACATCTGAAATTTAAGCGGTAGCTCTGAAGGCGTTGTAAACCCATAAAGCCTTCTACCTTCTCCAGCGATGAAGAAACTCATGTCAATTGCTTCCTGAACATCTCCTCTGGTTTCGGGAAGGATTTTTCCCATTTCCCTTGTCATATCCTTTGCCAGCTCTTCCTTTCTCTCTACAATCATCTGGGCTGCTTTGAAAATAATCTCAGCTCTCTTCGGAGCAGGAACCAGACGCCATTTTTTGTAAGCCCTCTGAGCTGCCTCTATAGCTGCATTTACATCTTCCTTTGTGGACCTCTGGAATATTCCAATCACCTCATCCCAGTTCGCGGGATTTCTGTTTTCATAGGTTTCTCCAGAAGATGATTCAACCCATTCTCCGTCAATAAAATTCTTGTAAACCTCAGCCATTTTTCACCTCCCGGGTTTTTGTTTCAGTTTTTGTTACTCCTCCCCCCATTTCCACAGTTCCTTTAAATACCGCTCCCTCTTCTATAACGAGTTTTTCTGTAACTATTTTTCCGGTCACATTTCCCTGAGGTGTTATAACGGTTCTTGATTTTGCTGTTATATCCCCTGTCACCTTCCCCTCAATTCTTACCTCATCTCCACTAATATTGCCCTTAACTTCTCCTCCTGTTTTAATATCTACCTTCTTTTCCGAATCGATGTTTCCCTCAATTTTTCCGTGAATTTCCATTTCTTCCTTTGAGGAAAGATTTCCTTTAATTACCACCGTTTTCCCAATAATAGTTTTTGTGGTATGGGAAAAAGTTGTGGGGGTGTAAGGAGTTCCCTCTTCTTTTTTTTGTCCTATTACAGCCATGGCTTCCTCCATTTAATTATTTTTACGAGGTAATTTTAGAACAAAAAGCGGAGTGGTTCAAATGAGTTTCTTATGCTGCATTGATTCTCTATCACAAAAAATAATTTTTTGCCACACTTCCCTGTTATAATTAAAAGAAAAAGGCAGGTGAGCTATGAGAATACATGAAGGGAAATTAAAGGGAGAGGGCCTTGCTGTTGCTATAGTTGTTTCCAGGTTCAACAGCAGGGTTACAGAGAGGCTCCTTGACGGAGCTCTGGACGGTCTGAGGAGGACCGGTGTTGATGAAGGAAATATAGAGATATGGAAAACTCCTGGTTCCTTTGAACTACCCCTTGTTGCTTCAAAGCTTGCAAGCACAAAAAAATACAATGCTGTTATATGTCTTGGTGCCGTCATAAGAGGAGATACGCCTCATTTTGACTTTGTGGCCTCTGAAGTTGCCAAGGGTATTGCACAGGCTTCACTTCAGAGCGGAGTGCCGGTTATTTTTGGGGTGGTCACTACAGATACACTTGAGCAGGCAATGGAAAGAGCGGGTGGAAAAATGGGAAATCGTGGGTTCGACGCTGCACTTTCTGCAGTTGAGCTTGCAAATCTTATGGGTTCCTCCGAAATATGAGATGAAAAAGGAAAGGAGAACGGCCAGGGAAATAGCCCTGAAAATCCTCTATCAAATGGAAATGGGTTCTGATCCAATGGAAGCCTTACGAGAATATCTTGCCGAAAACAGAACCATCAGAGAAACAAGAGAATACGCAGAATATATTATAAAAGGTGTTTCCGAAAATCTTGATGAAATAGACAATGCCATTAAAAAAAGCACAAAGAAGAATTTTTCCCTCCTTCTCCCTATAGAAAAAACCATACTTCGCATTGCAGCATTTGAGATTCTCAACGGAATAAAACCTGCCATAGCAATAGATGAAGCTGTTGAGCTTGCAAAAAGGTACGGAGAGGCGAATTCCTACAGGCTCATAAATGGCATCCTGGATAGCCTTCATAAGGAAAATGCTTCTTAAACCTCTTCTTATCTCAATAATAAAAATAAGCCTGATTTTTCCAAGAATTACAGTCCCTTATTTTGAAAATTTGAATTATACGCAAAAACTCGAAGGTCAGCATCTTTATCTGACCTTGAGGCTTGGCGTAATAAAGGAT
>JAGHBF010000057.1 GCA_021161165.1 Candidatus Aminicenantota bacterium | reverse complement strand
TCTTCGAGTATTATAGAAAACCAACCATTCCATTAGCCTTCTATTGAAAGCGTCTATATCTGTTACGAGTTCATCCAGGTGATAAAGTAGAAATTCCTCCTTCAGCGTTCTATTGAATCTTTCTATATAGCTATTGCTTTGAGGACGACGCGGATAATTAAAGAAATGAACCACATCCTTTCTCTCTGCCAGCCTGTGGAAATCTTTCATAAATTCTGAACCGTTGTCTGTCTGAATATGAGTTATAGAAAAAGGTGCGACTGCCATGAGTTTTTCCATAAAATCCGCACCAGACCTGCTGGAGAGACTCTTATAAGCAAAAGCAAAGGCAAACCTGGAGCGAAGATCCACCGCCGTTATTATGTATCTTTTTATCCCATCTACAAAAATATACAGAGAATCCAGCTGAAGAAGGTCTCCAGCCCTGCGGGGTTTATAGTTTTTCCTCCTCAGTTTCTTTACCCTGCTTTTCCTTTTTACTTTACCGAAGTGAGTAAATTCCTGCGGATAAAAGAATAATCCCCTCTCTTTTATTATTCTTCCTATGGTAGAAGCTGAGGGAGAGCGAAGCCCTTTACTCTTACAATATTCGTCTAAAAGAATCTTTATTTTTTCCTTTCCCATGCGGGGATGTGTTCTTCTGAGCTCTTCTGGAAACTTTATTATCTGTGGAGAAACCTCTCGTTTTCGCTTCCGCTTTGGCGCTTTACTGCAGGGAGCAAGTGCAGAGATTGCGCCTCCTCCTTGCTGCAGTCTTTTCCTCCAGCGGTAGATGGTGCTCTTGCTTACCCCGAAGGCTTCCACCGTAAGACGCAATCCATGGCGCTCAAAAAATTCTACAACCTTTAACCTGAACGCAATTACATCCCTGTAGTTTTCTATCTCCTTCTCCCTCATATAAAGACTATATACATTATTTACTCCTCTTATCCACTTATAAATCCATATTATTCTCATTCTTCTCCTTCTCCTATTTTTTCCCACATGTTTCTGAACTTATGCAGGGGAAAAAAGCGCACCAGGGAATCGGATAAAAAATATAATAAGTTAAATTGTTCCTGCCCTCCCGTCTGCTCTTGGGTCAGCAATTGGGATATATTTTCCCTTCCATAGGTATATCCCGTTAACGTCTCCTATTCTGGTTCTTAATTTTATTGAGAACCCCTCATTTTTAAGAAAATCGAGGATAGTCCTGGAAAAACCCCTTTCCGCAAAAAGAGTATCAGGCATCCATTGATGATGGAGCCTTTGAGAATAAACAGCTTCCCAAGGGGTCATGCCAAGCTGATAAATGTTAAGTATTACCTGAACCACAGAGTTTGGTATAGTCGTTCCGCCAGGGGCTCCGAGTATCGCTTCAACTTTTCCATCGTTAACAACGATTGTAGGAGTCTGGGAGGAGAGCATCCGTTTTCCCCCTTCTATATAATTTGCCTCGGACCCTATTGCTCCGAATTGATTGGCAAAACCCGGAGTGGAAAAATCGTCCATTTCGTTGTTAAGAAGGAACCCGGCTCCCTCAACGACTAAGCCGCACCCAAAAAGACTGTTGATGGTGTAAGTATTGGATACAGCAATTTTACCGTCAAAAACGGAAAAATGGGTGGTTTCTGTACTTTCGTGCTTGAAAGGATTAAAATCAAATTTTGTGAGCGGTATAGGCTTAAATAATTTTATTCGCTCTATTTTTTCGCGGAGATAAATTTCGCTTCTTATTCCCTTAACCGGAACCCTTGCAAAATCAGGATCTCCCATAAACTTCGCCCTGTCGAAAAAGGCGAGCCTCATAGCCTCAACAAGCGTATGGTAGTAAATAGGAGTGGGAGTATGGAGTTTTGATTTTTCCATTATGCTCAGAATTGTTCTTAAAATTAGACCTCCACTGGATGGCAGGGAGGATACAAAAACTTTTCGACCTGCGTAGTTTATTATTTCAGGTGCTCTCCATTTTGGGCTGTAATTAATAAGGTCCTGATAGGTTATGAGACCACCGTATTTTTTCATGGTTCTTATTATTAACCTTGCAGTGCGTCCCCTGTAAAAACCATCCTTTCCTTTTTTAGCAATGAGTTTTAAGGTTTTAGCAAGGTCTTTCTGAACTATTATTTGACCGGATACAGGTGGTTTTCCTCCAGGAAGAAAGATTTTAGCAGTTTCAGGAAATCGGGAAAGGACATCTCTTTTCTTATAAAACCTTTTTTCCTGAAAAGAGCTGAGACGGAACCCCTTTTCTGCGAGAGAAATCGCTGGTTCAAGAACTTTTTCCAGGGGCAGTTTTCCAAAAATCCTGTGAGCTTCTAAAAGTCCAGCCACAGTGCCAGGTACCCCTGCAGCAAGAGCTCCTATAAGGGCTTTTTCTCTTGAGAAATTTCCATTCTCAATGTACATATCCCTCGTTGCAGAGGCAGGAGCAGTTTCTCTATAATCAAGAAAATATGCCTTTTTCCCATCCCAGATAACCATGAACCCCCCACCCCCGATATTTCCAGCAGAAGGGTATGTAACAGCAAGGGCAAAACCCACAGCTACTGCTGCATCTACGGCATTTCCCCCCTCTTTTAGAATTTTAAGTCCTGCTTCTGTTGCATAATAATTGTCAGAGACAACAGACTCGCCAAATAAAAGGG
>JAGHBF010000164.1 GCA_021161165.1 Candidatus Aminicenantota bacterium | reverse complement strand
CACAGGAAGTTTAGATAATTTTTCTATTAGATAATCTTCCTCGGGATAAATTTCTACCCTTAGATTTACCTTACCAATTTTAAGTTTGTCTCCATCTTTCAGGGCCCCTGAGGTAAGTACAGGGTTTTCGTTTATAAAAACACCATTTTTGCTCCCAAGGTCCGTAATAATCCATTTATCTTTTTTAAATTCAATCAGGCAGTGTTTCCTCGAAACTGTAGGATGCTCTATAAGTATGTCGGATTTTTTATCTCTTCCTACGAGGTATTTGCCTTTGTTTAGTGAGATATAAGCAGGAGTTGTGGTCCTGATAAATTTTAAAACAAGTATCATATATAAAATTTACAGTCAACCTTAATTTTAGTCAAGTCCTCCTTTTAAAGCCCTTCATATTAGCTATAAAAGGGTTTTTGTTTACTGAGGATTAAAAATAAATCTGAAGTTCTGTCTGCGAAGTTCATTTTGTTTCCATAATTGAAACAGACTTTCTCTGTTCCCAAATTTATTTGTCTTTATTTTCTCTAACAGAATAAATCCCTTTATAAGGGGAATTGAAAAAGAATCGGGCAAACCAAGCTCCCTGGCTTTTTTTATAAATGGATTAATGGTTTCATCCTTTATATCAAAGCTTCCCTGATACCTTTGAAAGGATAACCTGGCTAAGACAATTAATTCAGCAGTTTCTTTTAGTGTGAGGTCTTTTTTTACAAGACCTATTTCTTTGACCCATTTTGTTTCCAGAATAGAAACAGGTCCGAGAGATGAAGTGCCTATAATAGCTTCCTGGATTGCAAGCAAAATTGCGAAGAGAATTTTCATAATATTTCTCCCAAGGAAATAAAAAATCTTAGTTTTTTCCCTACGGCAGGGTTGGGATTGTATCCCATTTCAAGACGAATGGGACCGAATGGCGTTTTATATCTTATACCAAGTCCAAAGGCATTTTGCCACTTTTTAAAAGATAGTTCTTTCATGAGGCGCGTTACTTCTCCTCCGTCGTAGAAAACAACTGCCTGTATGTTTTCCATAAGCTTTACTCTGAGCTCTATATTTGCAAGTGCAAGACCCTTACCTCCAACTGGCATTTTCTTATCCTTTGTTAGAGGAGAAAGCATATCAATATCTGCACCTCTGAATGACATGCTGCCACCTGCAAAGAATCTTTCTCTTAGAGGAAGATTGCCTTTTGCGAGACCAAGTTTAAATCCCATTGCCAGGATAGTTTTTTCAGAGCCCCTATATTGTTGAAAATGAACATAAGTCTTCAGACCATCAACCCTGGTACCGAAAAACGCAAGGTATTTTTCAGCAGAAAGATTGAAAAACCATCCATCTTCTGGATTTATAGGGTCATCTCTTTTGTCTATTGTATAAACATAAGAAAGAGAAGTTAAGAATACCGGAAAAAATTCCCTGTCAATATCTGAAAGTGGAGACTGAAGGTTCAATAGTTCTATTTTGCTCCATCTGAAAGAAAGCTGATCCCAGAAATTTTCCTTTCTCCTGGAGAGAGAAAAGATGATATTTTCCATTTCAAAACTATAGCCCGTCATATCACCTCTTTCGTAGCTCATTGACGAACGAAGATCCCATTCTTGAAAATAATTTGGCATCTCTCCTGTCAATCCCACTATTTTTTCCACCCCTCCTATTTGTGCTCCAAAATTAAGAATAAGAGGTGAAATCGGCTTATTCCTGAAAGAAATATCAAATGTCATTCTTGGCCCCCCTCTCTCTTCCCAGCCTATACCAAAGGAATATGTGGTTGATGGTAATTGTTCTGCCTTTATTATAAGGTCTGTATGTTTATCATCCCAGATGTTTTCCTTTATTTCCACCAGAGTAAACACTCCCGATGCTTCGAGGGCAATTCTTCCCTTTTCCACGATAGATGCATCCAGAGGCTCTCCCAATTTAACTGGAAAGTTACGCTTTATTATAGATTTTCCCTTTTTATTTATGAGCCCTGTTATATATACCAGCGAAAGCCGAGGTCTTATCCCTTCTTTTATTTTGAGTTCAACTCTTACATTTTCACCATTAAAATAGGACCTGTAGGTTACTTCTGTCTTGCGAAATCCTTTTTGTAAATAAAGACTTTTAACCCGCTGTGTTGCCATATAAAGATCAAAGGGATAAAATGGATCCCCATTATCAAGCTCAAGAACTTTTATTATCTCTTTTGAAGAAATGCTTATATTTCCTGAAAACAGAATTTCTGAGATTGTATATCTTTTGCCTTCTGTTATTTTAATAATGATTCCATTTTCACTGGGGGCCCACTGAACAACAACATCCTTAAATCCTTTTTTGAGATAGGCTTCTCTTATATTTAATATCCCGTCCCTTATGTTTTGAAGATTAAACTTTGGAAAGATCCCAACTCTTCCTGGAATAAGCTTTTTCAGGTAATCGCTGGTAAAGAATTTGTTTCCCTTAAAGATAATTTTTCTTCTTTTTAGTTTTTTTATGCCCTTTAATTCATAAACAATTTCCATAGCATCTTCCATTTCTTCAACACAGGCAGAGATTTCTTGGACAAAAACGCCGTGTTCAATTAAATAATCCTTTATGCTGGTTTTCCCCTCTTCAAGAGCCCATTCCTTTGAATACTCTTTTTCCCAGTATGGATATATAATCTCAGGTGGAATTGTATATCCCTTTATTTTAATATGAAATTTTTTCCCTTTCTTCTCCTCTATATTTATTTCTATTGAATCTCCGCTGATTTTTTTTGTTATGATAACTTCTCCTCTTAAATAATTTTTCTTTCTCAGACTTTCAAGGAGAAATTTTTTTGTCCTTTCCACGTCCTTTCCAAAGTAGAAATTTCCAACCTTTAACCATCCAATTTTTGCAAGCTTTTTCCCGTTAAAGATTATCTTCCTTATTTTATACCTTACCCCAGGTTTTATAGTGAATTTTAAGACCCCATTTTTAAATGAATGTTTGATCTCAGGGGATAAAAAACCATTTGTCCTTAACCAGTTTTTTATCCTGTTTTCTTCCTCTAATATATCGGATTCGGAATAATATTTTCCCTTCCTTATATGAAATAGAGATGGTAATTTTATTCCTTTGGTTTCGCAATAAGTCTCTATTTTTTTTATTTTTTCCTTTTCGGTGGCTTTGACCGTAAGAATAATTCCGTCAGTTGTTTCCTTCTTTTCCACAATTATATTGGAAAATTCTCCTGTGCTATAAGCCCTATTTACCGAAAGGAAAAGTTTCCATTCTGAAAATTCATCTCCCTTATTTAAAAGCATAAAAGGGGATATATCCTTATCCCTGTAAACTATCCCCTTTATGTTAGCGGAAAGTAGGATAGTATTTAATATCAAGAATATAGTTATTTCTCTCATCTCTCATCATCACCAGATAAAGGTTTGGGTTTATTCGGTATTCAAGAATCACGACTTCCTGTCTCACTGAAGAAAGGTTAGTTGAGTAAACAACTGTGAAATTCTTACCCACCTGTTTTTCCACAGTTAATCTTGCCAGTGGCTCAGTTGTTCCAGGCAATATATAAGGACTGACAGAAAGTCTGGAGAGACCCAAGAATGACTTGGCTCCTTTCCCAATTTTCCCTGTCAAAGTTTGCGAAAGAAGAGAAGATGGCGCCAGCTGATAGGCAAGTCCCCTTGATATCCCTCTTTTGAAACTTTCCCCCATTGCTAAAAGGGAAAAGAGTTCATGAGTGGGAAGTGGAGGAGAACTTGACAGGGATATATGAGCGTGGGACAACAGACCGTTGATTTTCATCTCCACACGAAAGTTCTTTATGATAGTTTCTGTTTCAATATCGAGGTATGGATCAAATTCTGAAGTTTGAGACAAGTATATTTTACCTCTTTTGATAAAAAATTTTCTTTCCCCCGCCCACATATATCCTTCTCCAAGAGTTGCTTCTCCTATAAGTCCGGGTTCTATTGCAGGCCCTACAAGTCGAAAATCAGGAAATACCTCAAATTCACCCCATGAGTTTTTTACTTTTATCCCCCTTTCAGAATTAATAGCCACATTAAGAGAAATAAAATTTGCCCATGTGGGAATTTTTCCTGAAGGCCTTGAGGAAAATTCAAGCGGCTCTTCAAATTCCCTTTCCCATTTACCGTCTGAGAAGGTTATTTCCCCTCCAATTCTTATTCCCCCTTCATAGCTTTTAATAATTAGCTCGCCTGAGCCCAGTCCTTCCACACCTTTGAATGGATAGAGCTTGCATTTTGTAAAATAAAAATTTGAAGATACCTTTAGTGGGGCAGTTAGAAAAATTTTCCCCTCTCCCCTTATATTTCCTTCTCCCAGCGTGCCCTTAAGATTTTTTATCTCAATGTTTTTATTTCCCAAAAAAAGCTCAAGAGAAAAATCTTTTATTGGTTGAGGATAATCAAAAAGGGTGAGACTTTTACCTCTTGCATTTATATCGATTTTGTAGTCCAGAGTTTTTCTCCCGAGGGCAAAATCACCTTTTCCATTTATCTTCATCCTGCTTCCTGGCCAGGGCAAAAGTGCCCCTGCACTATCACAATGAGCTGAGATTGTTCCGAAAATTGTGTCTTCTCCCTTCCCATTTATTTTTAAATTGCAACTTGCTTCCCCGCTTAAGCGGCTGTAAATGAACAAGGAGGGTTTTTTATCACCCTTTATAAGCCCATTAAAGTCTATTTTCCCTTTTATCTCATCTAAATAGCCGAAATCCTCTATCCTTCCTGAAAAAGTGGTTGTTGTAAATTCGCCTTCTGTGTTTGAAATTATATGCAAGAAGCCTTTCCCCATTAGTCCATTTACCATTTCTTTTAGCCTGAAACCCTCTACATCTGCTTCAAAATTACCTGCTTTAGGGTTAGACATTAAGCTTCCTCTTAGAAGTCCGTTGTAGGATTTTCCGAAAAAATTCATATTAAAGTTCCATCCATCCCAGTTGTAATTCCCCTGAACATTCTTTATGATAAATCGTGAAAGAACAAGGCCTTTTGAAAGAATACCTTTGCCGGTAGTGTAAATTTTTTCGCCTTCGTATGAAAGAGTTCCGTCTGTGGTAAACTTTCCTTGCAGATCAAAATCAGACTCTACCGCTTCCAGAATGTCTTCTATGAATCCCTCAGCTTTATATTTTATAGTTCCTTTCCCTTCTGAGGAAATTCCGGAAAAACTACCAGTGCCTCTATCCCATGAGTAGTTTCCAGAGAAACTGAGAAGGGCAGGGGAATCTTTCCATGTAGCTTTTAAGTTCCCTATTTTGTATCCATACAACTTTCCCCTTTCCATAAAGAAGATTCCGTTTCCTTCGTAGTTTTTTCCTGAGAAATTATACGAAAACTGTATTTCGCCTTTTCCTGTGATTTCTGGAAGAAAAAGGTCCTTTTTAATGAAGTATTTATATACTTTCTTCCCTTTCTCCGAAAGGTCTTCAAGCTTTTCCGAACGGGAATCAAAGAAAATTTTTCCGGATTTCCCGGTCTGTTTATATGAAAAGTTCACAATGGAATTTGCTATTTTTAAATTTCGCCCCCTGACCGATATTGATTCCTTCCCTATCGATGTAGAGATAGACTGGTTGCCATCAGTTTCATTTTTCAGGTGAAATTCTAATTCGTTGCTCGAATACTTACCGTTTCCCGAAAAAAACGAGTCTGTAAGGTGGGGGAAACCAGTTATTTTTTCAATAGTGGAAGGATTGAGTCTGGTAATTCTAAGCTTATTCCCCCTTAAGAAAATCAGATCTCCATTTGAAGTTTCCAATCTTCCCCTTAACCTTTTTCCTCTTTCAAGGTTTATCCTTATTGTTGAAACTTCTCCTTTGAAAATCCTCAGGTTTTTTGCTTTAACAGAGATTCGGAGTATACCTTCCCTTATTGTCCCGGTCCCTTCAATTTTGCCCGAAAAGAGAGGCGATATGGAAGAGGTGTTTAGGGAGAAGGAGAAAAGTAAAACTTCTCCTTTACCATAACCGTTTAAATTTATATCTTTTGAAGCGAATGAAAACTCTTTTATATTTCCCTCAGAATCCACTCTCACTTGAAAAGCTCCGAAGAATTTCACACCGCCCAGATTTAACGTCGCTTTTTCTCCTCCTGTTACGATGCTCCCAAATTCATAATGTAAGAAGGAATAAGGTGATTCGAGGGATAGTTCTCCTTTTTTGAAAATTAATTTTATACCTTCCAGATCTGCTTTGCCTATTAATGGAGGAAGAGCAATAGAAACTTCAGATGCGGCTGCCTTGTCACTTATATTTATGTATCCTCCCTCTCCTTTAATCGCAAGGGCTGGAATCAGGGGAGTTCTCAAATAAGGATAAAATTTTAAGCTGGGAATAAAGATGTTTTTGGTTGAGAAATTTCTAATAGTAAAGCTATAAAGTCCCTCTATGGAGGAAGAATAATTTCCCACATAAGACAGATTTCTAGTTATTTGAATAAATGTGTAATGCTTCAGGACAATAAGTGCAAAAAGCCCTGATAGCAGCGTCAGTAAAAAAAAACTATTTTCTTCATTCCTTTAATTTCTCCCAGTCCTTCAAAAATCTTTCCAATCCAATATCTGTTAATGGATGCTTAACCATTTTTTGAAGGACTTCAAATGGGACTGTGGCAATATGAGCTCCTATTAGGGCTGCTTCAAGAACGTGCATGGGATGTCTCACAGAGGCTACAATTACTTCACAATTAAACCCATAATTTTCCACTATAACCATGATATCTTCAACCAATCTCATCCCGTAAGAACTGATATCGTCAAGTCTGCCTATGAAAGGACTGAGATAACGGCTCCCTGCTTTAGCAGCAAGCAAGGCCTGAGCAGGGGAAAAAATAAGTGTTGTATTAACCTTTATCCCCATCGAAGATAGTGCCTTTATTGCCTTAAGACCTTCTACAGTCATTGGAATTTTTATTACTACATTATCTCCGTATGAGGCGAGTTTTTTACCCTCTTCTACCATCCCTTCCCAGTCTGTGGAAACTACCTCAAGTGATATAGGACCTTTAACAACTTCTAAGATTTCTTTAACCACAGTTTCAAAGTCTTTCCCCTCCTTGGAAATTAAAGTAGGATTTGTGGTTACTCCATCGAGTATACCCCAGCTTGCTGCCTCTTTTATTTTATCGATGTTTGCGGTATCAAGGAATATCTTCATGGCTCACCTCCTTTATAACTGGATTTGAAAGTATTCCAATTTCTTCAATCTGAACATCAATTCTATCCCCAGGTTTTATTTCATCAACGCCCCCTGGTGTTCCGAAAGAAATTATATCACCCGGTTCGAAAGTCATTATATTTGAAAGATAACTTATAGAATAATTTACGGGGAAAATCATATTGCTCATGCTTGAGGACTGTTTGATTTTTGAGTTGAGAAAAGTTTTTAATTTGAAAGTTCTGTATTTGTCACCTCTTAAAATACAGGGACCTGCAGGAGTGAAAGTATCAAACGCCTTTGCCTTTCCAAAGGGACCTTCCCTGTTAGCAATGTCTCTTGCCGTAATATCATTTATGATTGTAAATCCCAGAATGTATTTTTCGAATTCAAAATCCACTGGTAAATTCCTGAATCTTTCTTTCACAACTACCGCAAGCTCTCCCCCAAAATCTACGCGTCCTATTTTTTCAGGTAGTTTTATCGGTTCGAGGTGAGCTATTAAAGAAGATGGTGGTTTAAAAAAGAAAACAGGTTCCTCCGGGACTTTTTTTCCCATCTCCTGCGCATGAGCTCTGAAATTATAGGCAAGGCAAACGACCTTTGAAGGTTGCGAGGGCGCAAGAATTCTAACTTCAGAAATTTTTACTTTTGTTTTTCCAGGCCTTATATTTTCAAATGGTGAACATTCCAGTTCTCTCAAATATTCTTCTTCAAGGATTCCGTATTTTACTTCTCCCTGAAATTCATACCTGAATATTTTCATTTTATAATAACCTCCTTCATTTGAGAGGGTTTACTCTGATTGCCAGCATCGTCAACTGCTGTAATCCAGTATTTGTGTTTCCCTGGGGGAACATTCTTATCCCAATAGCTAGTTTTGTTAATAGGAGTGTCATTAAGAGATTTTCCATCTCTCCATATATAATAACCGATTACGTCCGAACTTTCACTTGTTTTCCATGAAATGAATACGTCAGAAGCCGAGGAGATTACTTCAATTTCTGCAGGAGGTTGAGGAGGAGTTCTATCAACGAACTTAACTTTCAGTTCTTTTGAAAGTTCACCAGTGGAGAAAGGGCGAGAAAGATTTACTACCGCTGATACCCTGTAAGAGTATTCCACCCCGCTTTTTACGTTCTTATCAAGGAATTTTGGAAATATAATAGGAATTTTGGTTACAAGTTTACCGTTTCTGAAAACTACAAATCCCAGAGGATTGGCTTCGCTTCCATCCCAGTTTTTTGCTGGCGGCTTCCAGGTGATCAATACCCCATCTTCAGTTATTTCGGCCTTCAAGTTCTTGGGAGCAAGAGGAGTGGGAACTACTGAAAGTACATTCGACTTTAATTTTGTTTTTTGAAGATGCCTTCCTTTTACTTCCATTATTGCT
>JAGHBF010000020.1 GCA_021161165.1 Candidatus Aminicenantota bacterium | reverse complement strand
GTATATCCTGTATGAGACTATGTTGGATTCAACACTGGGGCTTTTACTCATTCTAATCTCGTCTACATAGGAAAAGACAAATATCCCTCTGTCAATATGCCTTATTACTTTTAAACTATCAGGTGGGTAAAGTTTCCCCCTGGGAAATATATTAAAAATACCATCCTGATTTTTTAGATCAGTGAAATTATAACCTGCATTTATATTGTCTATCCCATAGTACCCATCAAAATATCCACTCCAACCAAAGTTTATATGAACGAGGTTAGAGCCGTTCTTTATTTTATATCCGTCAACAACAACAGCATGACAAACATCCGGACTGCAAATGGTAAATTCAAAGGGACGGCCAAGGTCTCTTTCCCATTTCATTCTTAGAAACCATTCTTTTCCGCTACTGTAATCGTTTCTTCTTTTATAAGCAATTCCAGCGCTGTACTTGAAATTGTTTGGGAATGCCCTCAGCGCTTCAGAAGGATATGCTCCAGAACCGTCAAGGCCATATTCCATTTCAAATGCAATTCCCACGTCATAAATTAGCCTGGCCACTGCGTCTATTTTAGAAAAAGGAGAAGAAGGAAAAATCTGCGAAGGCATGTTATCCCAGTTATAAGGATGGTCGAAGTTAGCAGAAAGGGTCTGTCCCCTCCATGAATAACTATGTGAACCTTCTCCCCTGGGTGGCCAGTTCCAGAATTTCATAATCTGTGCAAAAGCAGTTGCCACACACCCTGCCCATGCACGCTGACCATTAATTGTTGGTACGTAATAATTATATGGATACCCCTGGTCCCATTTTGTCTTCAACAAAGGCGATTTATATTCCTCAGAGAGTTCTCCTGAAATCATTCTCCTCCAGACAAGTTTTCCCGATTTAATGTCAAGAATTTCTTTTATATATGGTTTCTCTTTTAAAAGAATGGTTTTTACATAAAGTTCATATACAACATCCTGAATGATAGGATTACTCAGGTCAAAAGAATTCTTTTCCGAATATAATTTTATTGGTGGCAAAAGGTCATTCTTCGGAATAAGAACAAACCCGCGGGATAATTCTGCAACATAACCTATTACTATATCCTTATATTCAAGGGGAGTTATCGATTGAACTCTACCGCCTGTAAACACCTGAGCCACAACAAGAGCCTTCCCTATCTCAGCCGAAAAAATAACCAGGGAAAATAGAAAAACAGCTATAATCTTTTTCACTACTCCTCCCTCTCTACCGAAACAAATACACTGGGATGCCCTCTTTTCCCTTCCTTACTTATAGCTCTAACAGCATATCTGTAATCTTCCTGTGTCGTACCAGCCTCTGTTACGGCTATTCTTTCTTCTCCACTCTGGACACTTGCCACAACTTTTACAAATCCCCGCGATACATCCCATCTTAAAATCTCATAACCTTTCAGCTCTGAGGCTCCTGTGGATGGAGGGTCCCATGTAACTTCATCATAATAACGATGAACGAAAATTCCTCTGTCAATCTTTCTTACAGCTTTCACATTGCGAGGTCTTGCAGGCTGGTTTTCCGGGTATATATTTACTATTGCATATTCCCAGGCTGTTAAATTGAAGTCAAGGATATTATCCACAGAGTAAAATCCATCGGAATTTCCTCCCCACCCCATATTTATATGTATGAAACTCTGGCCATCAGCTATTCTATATCCATCTACTACAACAGCGTGGCCGGTATAATCATTTCCACTTTTCCCGTAAATAGAAAATTCTATAGGTTCTACCCTATCAAGGTATCTCCTGAGCTCAGCGACCCACTGATTGGCTGACTTAAGATGTCCTGGCACACAGTTGTCTCCATTAAAGGCGTTGCACCTTAAAATATAAGTCATATCACTGGAATACTTGAAAAACTTCGGGAAATTATAAATTGCCCATTCAGGGTATGCCCCTGACCCACCAGGAGCATAGTCCATTTCCACAGCAACTCCCACATCATACATAAGTCTTGCAACAGCGTCTATCTGCTCCTGAGGGGAATTGCTATTAAGGCTGACAGGCATCAAATCCCAGTGATAGGGATGATTAAAATCTGCGGAGAGCATTTTACCTCCACTTTCCCAGTAATAGGTGTAAGAACCTTTACCTCTATCCGGCCAGCTCCAGAACTTCATAATTTGCGCAAAAGCAGTGGCTACACAACCTGTAGGGGTATGATTTCCACCCACAACTGGAGTATATTTATTATAAGGCCAGCCCTGATTCCATCTTGTCTCTACTATTGGCCCAAAAGTAATCTCAGAATCTGCCATAGCTTTAATCTGAGCTGGTGAATATCCCATTATTTTCGTCCATCTGGACGAATAATTCCCGTAAACTTTGTCCTCTGCCCTTTTTGCACGATAAAGATAAAAAACAAGGTCCTTGTGGAAACCTATCTTATCAGGGTCAAATTTCCCGCTGAAAGAATAAAATTTTACAGGAGATATAATCTCTGTATCTGGAATAAGAATGTATCCTGAAGGGAAAAGTTCAGCCACATATCCTACCTTTTCCCCCCTGAAGAAAACCTCTCTCAGTTGCATCAACTCATATTTAAATTCTCTGGGGAAATACATTCCCATCCCTTTCCTTTCCATGTAAAAAATGACAGTATTGCCCCTCTCCTGATTCATAAATGATACCCATTTCAGGGCAACCTCCATAGCCTTCCATGGAGGAACTGAAGCAAATATGCCTATTACTAAGATGAGTAATGAAATAAGCTTTTTCATACTTGCCTCCTTAATATTCTATGCCCTCCCTTGCCAGGAGCCCATTTTTGTAATAATGCTTTATTTCTCTCATCTCTGTTACAAGATCTGCTAATTCTATAATGGAAGAAGGGGCTTTCCTCCCGGTTAAAATTAATTCTACATTTTCAGGTTTCTCCTTCAGAAATTCCAGCACTTCCTTTTCATCTATCAAGTTGTAATATATCGCCACATTAACTTCATCGAGAATTACAATATCATATTTTCCTGAAAGCATCGCTTGTTTAGAAATTTCCAATCCTTCTCTAGCTCTGTGCTTTTCCTCTTCAGGGGGATTTTCCCTGTCAAGAATAAATTTTTCGCTGCCGCAAAGATGAATATAAATGTTATCAGATAGAAATTTTCTTATAGCAAAATATTCTCCTGTGTTTCTACCCTTCATAAACTGACATATAAAGACTTTAAAATCTCTACCCACTGCTCTAAGAGCCAGTCCCAGAGCAGCGGTGGATTTTCCTTTGCCGTCGCCAGTATAAACCTGAATCTTTCCTATCTTAAGTTTACTTTCCAAGGACTTCCTTTACAGTTTTTCCAATATCTGCTGGAGATTTAACCACATGCACCCCTGCATCGGAAAAGGCCTTCATTTTTTCTGCTGCCGTTCCCTTACCTCCAGCGATTATAGCTCCAGCATGACCCATTCTCCTTCCCGGAGGTGCAGTCTGTCCTGCAATAAAACTAACCACAGGCTTCTTGAATTCCTTCTTTATGAATTCAGCGGCTTCCTCTTCTGCACTACCCCCAATTTCTCCAATAAGTACTACTGCTTCTGTTTCAGGATCTTCATTAAAAAGTTTCAGTATTTCCACGAAGGGAGATCCTATTATTGGGTCACCTCCTATACCAACTGCTGTAGACTGTCCAAGTCCAAGCTGAGAAATCTGATCTACAGCTTCATATGTAAGAGTTCCTGAGCGAGAAACTATACCTATTGTGCCAGGTCTGTGTATATGTCCTGGCATTATTCCCATTTTGCTTTTTCCGGGGGAAATGACACCAGGACAATTAGGACCAATCAATCTTGTTTTCTTACCTTTCATAAACGCTTTTACCTTCAGCATATCCTGAGTTGGAATACCCTCTGTAATTGCAACAACGAGGTCAACACCAGCATCTACCGCTTCCATGATTGCATCTGCGGCAAATGGTGATGGAACAAATATTATGGATGCGTTTGCACCCTCCCTTCTCACAGCTTCCTCCACAGTATTGTAAACCGGAATACTGTTAAAAACTTTCATTCCTCCCTTTCCTGGGGTTACTCCAGCCACAACTTTAGTACCATAGGCGATCATCTGTTCTGTATGGAAACTGCCTTCTGAACCGGTTATTCCCTGGACAACAACTCTTGTTTTTTCGTCTATTAATATGCTCATGCTTTACCTCCTGCAAGTTTTACAGCAAGCTGGGCTCCTTCAGCCATTGTATTAGCAACTTTTATATCGAGCCCGGAATCAAGAATTATCCTTTTCCCCTCTTCGAAATTCGTACCTTTCATTCTAACAACTATGGGGACTTCAACCTTCATTTCCCTCGCTGCATTAACCACACCTCTTGCAAGCCTATCGCAGCGGAGAATACCTCCAAAAATATTAATATAAACTGCCTTTACATTAGGGTCTGCCATGAGAATTCTAAAGGCATTCTTTATCTGCTCTTCGTTGGCACCACCACCAACATCAAGGAAGTTAGCAGGCTCTCCTCCATAGTACTTTATTATATCCATTGTCGCCATCGCAAGGCCTGCGCCATTTACCATACAGCCTACATTTCCTTCAAGCTGTATGTAATTAAGATTATACTTTGAAGCTTCAACTTCCAGAGGAGTTTCCTCATAAATATCCCTTAATTCCTTAATCTCCGGGTGACGGTACAGTGCATTGTCGTCAAAATTCATTTTTGCATCAAGAGCCATGACTTCTCCCTGTTTGGTCAGGATAAGTGGATTAATCTCTGCAAGTGAAGCGTCTGTTTGTTCAAAAGCTTTCCACAAGCCAAGAATAAACTTTATGGCTTCTTTAACAGCACCATTTTCTAAACCAAGCTTATAGGCCAGCTTCTTAGCTTGAAACGGGGCGAGCCCTACAGCAGGATGAACATATTCTTTAAATATAAGTTCCGGATGTGTTGCTGCCACTTCCTCAATTTCTACACCACCTTCTGGAGATGCCATAACAACAGCTGATTCTTTCGACCTGTCTATGACAATACCCACATACATTTCCTTTGCGATGTCAGATGCTTCTTCCACAAGGATCTTCCTTACTATTTTTCCTTCCGGTCCTGTCTGATGTGTAACCAATTTCATTCCCAGCATTTTTTTGGCTATCTCATAAACTTCATCCGGAGAATTTGCAAGTTTTACACCTCCTGCTTTACCTC
>JAGHBF010000136.1 GCA_021161165.1 Candidatus Aminicenantota bacterium | reverse complement strand
CTGTAAAACGGATAAAAATTATAGCAATGGAAAAACAGCTAAACAAATTTTGTCGATTAATTCTCATAAAATAAGATGGATATTATAATAAAATTGATGAAAAAATTTATTGTCCTGTTACTGTTATCCTGGCTTTCTCTGGGGGCAATTTACAGGGGGCAGGTAATCAAAATTTCTGATGGAGACACTATTCATGCATGGGTAGAATCATTTGGCAGGGTAAAAATAAGACTTATAGGAATAGATGCTCCAGAGCTCGAGCCATCAAGGCATGCGTTTCGACAGACGAGGCGGTGGCATAAATCAATGCGTCAAATAGAATATCTTGGATGGAAGGCAAAACAATATTTGAAAAGCCTTCTTCCAAGGTATACAAGGATAAAAGTAGAAACCGATGTTCAGCTCTACGATGACTATGGGAGGCTGCTCGCCTACATATGGAAGGGAGACATTCTTATAAACGAAGTTATGGTAAGGGAAGGTTATGCAAGCGTTTATACCTTCCCGCCTAATGTAAAATATGTGGAAAGATTAATTAAAGCTCAGAAAGAAGCGCAACTGAAGAGAAAAGGGATCTGGGGCTCTGATTTTGGTCTGGATTACTGAAATAATTTTTCTAAAATTTATGCTTCAGTCGCAGCTTTTTCCTGGATACTTTTGGAGAGCATCCAGCAGCATATCCATCGCCCTTTCCAATTTTTCCACTTCAAGAACATAAGCGATTCGAACCTCGTCGGTTCCCTTGCCCTCAGTAGCATAAAATCCACCTGCAGGGGCCACCATAAGGGTTTCTCCCCTGTTCCTGTAATCTGTAAGGAGCCACTTTGCAAAAGCTTCAGAATCATCCACCGGAAGCTTTACAACAGTGTAAAATGCACCTTCAGGTTTTTCAAGAACAATCCCCTTCTGCCCTTTCAGTCTATTCCATACTACATTTCTTCTTCTCTCGTATTCTTCCCTCACCCCGTCAAAATACTCCATTGGAAGGTTATATGCAGCAACAGCAAGGTGCTGTTCAACTGTGGGGGGACATAGTCTCGCCTGAGCAAATTTTATTGCCTCTGTAACTATTTCCCTGTTTTTGGCAATTATATTACCTATTCTTGCACCGCACATAGAAAATCTTTTTGAAACAGAATCTACAACTATAACCTGATCCCATGCGTCTTTAAACTTAAGAGCGCTTGTGTGTTTTTTCCCGTCAAAGGTAAATTCCCTGTATACTTCGTCGGTTATTAAAAATATTCCCTTCTTTTTTATAAAATCAACCACCATCCTCATCTCTTCTTCTGTGAGGATGGTGCCTGTAGGATTATTAGGAGTGCACAATAGCACTGCCCTTGTTTTATCTGTGAAAACCTTTTCAAATTCCTCTATCGGTGGAAGGTGAAAGCCTTCCTCTGCCTTTGTGGTAACAGGCACCAGCTTTATTCCGAGAATCTGAGAAATGCCATTGTAATTGGTATAGAACGGCTCAGGAACTATTATCTCATCACCATCATCAGCCACTATGGAGAAAGCAAAAAGAAGAGCTTCGCTACCCCCGTTTGTTATAACCACCTCATCAGGGTCAACTTCAATATCATAATGCCCCATGTATCTTGCAACTGCCTTCCTGAGTTCAGGTATACCCTGCGATGGGCCATAACTTATAACCTCTGTTTCAAATTCCTTTAAAGCAAGAAGAACTTCCGGAGGGGTTTTAATATCGGGCTGTCCTATGTTAAGATGATAAACCCTGACTCCCTCTTCTTTTGCCTTGTTAGCATAAGGGATAAGTTTCCTTATTGGCGACCATTGAAGCCTTTTTGCTCTATTTGAAATTCTCATTTCATTACCTCCGCAAGCAGTATATCAAAAACCTTTTCAATGTTCAATACAAACTTACTCCTGAAGTGCTTTCTTCAAATTGGTTTTATTGTATTGGAAATTTTTTACACTCCTGCCTCCAAATAAGCAAGAAAGATTACAAACTAAAAATGCTGGATTTTATTATGATAAAACAAAACACCTATGAGCTATGCTTCATTTATTCTCAATTAACCTTGACTTCAGGTATAAGTATGCATAAAGGAGAAAATCAAGGGCGATGTAAGGATAAATAGTAGTATTGAATTGGAGAGAATAGTCATAGGCCCAATGAAGGAAAACAGGAATTGCAACTGTAAGTAAAATATAAAAGATTTTTTTCACCCCTTCAGCTTTGAGGCTGAGATAAAATAGAAACCCCATAAGACCGCTTATAACAAGATGCGTAGGGAGAAGGTTTCTTACTGCGAAAACTGTAAATCCGAACCTTTCCCCATAGAAATAATTTTCAAGAGACCCGAATAGTCCACCAACAGAAGCTCCTGCTATTATAGAATCGCTCTTCCCCCTTACTTTTCCCATTAAAAAAAGCGAGAGTATCCCAAGAAATTTAAACCCTTCCTCCCTTAAGGCTACATTCACAAACCTGAATTTAAGACCCGAGGGGCTGGGCAAAACTGTAAGGAAAAGGAGGAAGTATATTATGGTTATAAGAAATCCCCTTATCCATATTTCAGTTGAATCTTCTCTTCCTCCTGAAAGGAAAACTATCAAAAGCACAGCCACAAAAAGTGAAGAGACTGATTTTCCAAGGAGCAATTCCGGAGATTTTTCAATGAGGAAAATGGAATAGATGAAAAGAAAAATAAATCCAAAAAGGACGTTTTTGGTTTTTCTCCATAGCCTTCTGCTCTCTATTGTCATTCTTATACCAACAGAAGAAATCCACTTCAAAGGAAAATACAGAAGAACGAGGAAAACTGCGACTTTAAATAGCACTTGCAAGCCTCCTTGCTGAAATTATGAAAGTACTGTATTTAGCAGGATTTCTGGAGGCATTTTTTATAAATTCCTTGAGAAGGGTCTTTGTTTTGTGTCTATCCCCAAGAGCCTTATAGATAATAGCCTTTGCAAAAAGAAAAATCGGAGTGCTTCCCCTGTCCAGCACCTGTATGAAATCAGAGCTTAATTTAAGATTGGAAGGAAAATTTTCAGCCATTCTATTAATTGTGCCTATAACATAGGACATGTAAAAAGAAGTCCCGGACTCCTTTTCCATAAGATAAAAAGCTGTATATTTAAAAAGAGGATAAAAGAAATCCCTCTGAAGAAGAGAAAGAGCAATATCCATGTATTTTTTCATCTCATCGTATTTTCCGTCCCTATAGAGTATCTCAAGAATCAAGGTCAAAGGGTCATAAGAAAGAGGAGAATTGAGAGGAAATTTTATCTCATCAAGAGCTTTCTTTGCATATTCGTAAGCCTGTCTATTCTTCTTCTCTGCGAAGGATATTCTTGCAAGAAGATAGAATATTCTACTCCTCACCCTCCAATCATCTGATTCATATAGCACTTGATTAAGCGTTCTCTTTACTTTCTTCCAATTCTGTCCCCCAAAAGCTATGTGGAAAGTAGCAAACTTAATTCTCGAGAGCACAATAGGCGAAACAAAATCCCAATCATAACCTCTAAGTTCAAGGTATTCGGCATCGAAAAAATAGGAGATCAAAATTTTTCCCTTTCTTCCTTCAGAACCCACACCTGCTATTTTTATTTCTGGCGCTGGATTCTTAACAGAAAAAAATGAAAGTAAAAGCACAAAAATTATTAAAATAGATATCCCTGTGGGCCATGACCTTTTAGCGATTTCACCTCCTACCCTCCTTTTTTCTCTATCCTTGCTCTCCCATTCCATTTCTTTTACCACTTCAGCTTCTTTGCCTTTTTTGCCTGCTTCTATGAATTTTTCAAGAAGATAGACTTCCCTTTTTTCAAGAAAAAGCAGAACTTTCTTGCTCTCCCTAAAACCCATCAGAATTCAAATATTGGAATGGAAGTTCCAAGAGCACAGCTGTAGATATAATACCATCCGGGTTGATGAAAGATTATAGATACCCTGTAATCATCTTCTAACGCAAGCTTCATAAAACCCGCTGCCTGGTCAACTGCCTTCCTATCAAGGATAAAAATGGATACTTTCCAGAGTGCATGAGGTTTTTCTCCGCTTTGTTTTCTCACAATTGCAAGGAGTTTCCTGTTGTCCCTTTCCGCAGGAACAGGGTTCTTCTTCAGCTCCGGGAAAAATCCAGTGCAATTTATATCCCCTGTTGTTTCAAAGGAATATCTTATAAGAAAGTTTTTCATCTCAAGGGGAGCTCCTTCTGCTATTTTTTTAAGGTCCTGCAGAGATGGAATTTCTCCTCCCATGGCTGTGAAGAATACATTGGTTCTTCCCTCAAGGTCCTTTTTCCCTACATAGATCGGAAGATACTCTGTTTTGACTGCCCTTTCTTTTTCCCTTTTAAGGGATATGGTAAGCAGAAGAAGAGACAGTATCACAAAAAAGACCCCTACCATAGTTACAGAAAGGTCTGCAAAAGGGTTAAAATCAGGTTCTATCTTTTCCAAAGCGGTAGCACCTCCCTGTAAATTTTTTCTTCCATCGGCACATAACTCAATGGAAGAAAGTTTTTTCTGTTCCTCATAAAGTTCCAGACCTTTCTTTCAAGATTTTTCACAAAAGGGAAACCATCTTCAGGAACCAGGAAAACGGCTCCGCAAAGGTGTCTTCTTTTTACTAACTTCCCATTGTCCTTTATGCATCTATCAAGCTTTTTTTCAAGGTCTTTCCAGGAAATTATCCCTACTTTACCTGTGCGGGATATAAACTTCAGCTCCCTGTCCGAATCCACGATGAAAATCATCGGCTTAAGAAGATAAACAAAGTCCTTTCTGGCTTTTATTGTGGAAACCTCAGCCTTTTTTATAACAAAACTGTAGTACTCCTGAAGTGATTCTTTTGCTCTTCGAAGCTCTTTTTCTTTCGGATATACAGAAAAACCCCATATCAAAAAAAGCAGAATTCCTGTGAAGGAAAACATAAGGTCTATTATGGAAACGAGATTAAAGTTCTCCCTTTTCAAGCTCATCTATTAATTTTTCCTTCTCCTCCTCTGCCAGTGACAAAAGAAGGGCCCTTGAGAGGGAGGTTAAAAATTTCGCGCCCTTTTCCATTTCAGATACTGCCGCCCTTAGCCTTTCTTCTATTTCTCTGAAATATTCTTCTTTCAGAATTGGAACCTCTCCCTCTGCAGGAAAAACAAGTTCAGGAACAATTCTTTCAACCAGGTGAGTTTTCGCAAGAATTAGCTTTGAGGAAACTCCCCTCCAGTAAAGGGAATAAATAAACATGAGAATAAGAACTAGTACCAGCCCCAGAAAGGTCGTATCAAAGGCAGTATAAAGCCCTGAACTTACTTGAGAGAACGACTGCACAAACCCTTCTGTCCCTTTCCCACCAATTTTAAAGCCAGCTATTGCAAAGCTCACTCCAACAACTGTTCCAATAAATCCCATTAGAGGAAGAGACCAGATAACAACTCTTACTGTGGAAAACCTACCTTCAACCCACTGGAAAAAGCTCTGAAAATAGGAATCAAACATTGAAATAAGTTCTGTCTTAGAACTACTCTTTCGTGAAAATGAAACAAAGTTTTCCACCATGTTTCTCAGAACTGAATTTAAGTCAAGCTTTTCCAGACATTCAAGGTCGTTACATCGTATAAGTTTTAAAAATTCCCCATTAATGTTTCTAAAGCCCTGAACTGTTGAGATAAGAGAAAACACACCGAAGATAAACACAAAAACTATAAACTTGGAAAATACTTGCCCGGCGAGAACTCGCTGGATATAAGAACCGTCAGGAAGAAATGGTGCAGGGAAAAGGTAATAAAAAACGAGCCATGTAACAAGGGATGCCACTAATTCGTGAAAAATTCCTTTTATCCTCATCTTAATACTCTAAAACATTCCTCTTTAAATTCCAATAATCAATTAGAAAATGAAGGCAAGCATCATAATAAGAAGGAGCTTCTCTTGTTTTCAAAATAACAGGAGCAAGATATCTTCTTACCTCTATTTTCCAGAGTTCTCCAGTAAAATAAATCCTGACATCCCCGAACTGGGATATGGTCTCCTTTCCGGGTTGAAATCTTTTGCTAATATCATCCACAGCAAGAATTGCAGGAAAATAAAAATCAGAAGCCCTTTTTATAACTGGCAGGTCAAAATAGCCGAAATTTCCGGTAAGCTTTATTGGATTCAGGTCAAAGTCCTTTAATAAAGGATAAGTTCCATTTAGAAGCTCCAGGGCATACTCTCTATATTTACTTCCACCAAGGAGAAACTTTCCCCCGCCCCAGTGCTGAACGAATACTTTTCTTAGCCCGTCCAGATAATTGTAATAAAGTTTACTGTAAAAAAGTTCTGCGGAGTTTTTGAGTATCAGCATTTGAGCTCTTGTTTTTAAGTCCAGAATTCCTTTTTTAGACCCAGAGCCTGCATCACTAAAAGCAAAGCTGTATATTAACCATAGATGCATTTCCATTCTGTACAGGAGAAGAAATTTTGAAGGTGCGGGATTTAAAAAGCAATAGGGATTCTTTTCCCTCTCCTTTGTTCTCTTGTAGCACCTGTTTAAATATCCATCCTGTCCTTTCTCAAGTATTTTATAGTCCCTGTAAAATGCTGCCTCAAAAAGCGGAACATTTGCGAGAAGCATTTTTTTTGCAGTTGAGGGTTTTAATCTCAAAATGGAAAGCCTTGCCTTTATAAGGTTCTCAACAATTGCCTTCTTTATCTTAGAGGAACTGAGGGTTGTAATCTGTTTCAAAAACCCTATTTTCCCTCTCAAAGGAAATGCAGGTTTGTTATTTTCCATTAAGATTTCAAGAGGAACTCTATCTTTGAATTCTTCAATATTCATAAAAAAGAATTTCCCGCTGTAATCACCGGGTTCTCTGTAAGGAAAATTCAAATCAAGCTGAAAAATATACGACTTTATTGCTGGAGAAATGTCTATTCTATGCGATGGCAGGTTAATTACTTCCCAGGTCTCTATGTTCTGGGCTATAAAAAGAGTAAACAAAAGGATAAGGAACGATAATATTCCCAACACAGAGTATTTAAAAATTTTCCCTTTATTCTTTTTTATAT
>JAGHBF010000004.1 GCA_021161165.1 Candidatus Aminicenantota bacterium | reverse complement strand
GGATAGGTATCTGTTCATAAGTTTCATTGTTCATAAAATAATAAAGGTCCCCTTCTTCATATATAAAAGTCATAGGTACCCTTTCAAGATATGCCTGTTCAACCTTTTCTCCAGATTGCAGTCTTAATTCAATCTGCCTCCCATCCTTCAGATTTTTCAATTTTAATTTAACTATTGCGTATCCCCTACCCTGGGTGTGGTGAAAAACATCTGTAACTTTATAAAGTTCCCCTTCGATCTTCAGGGTCATTCCTTTTTTCACCTGGGTAACTGGAATCATCCTTTACCTCCACTTTAAATTTTATTAATCTTTCTTCTCTTATCGCTTTTATTTTACCTGAAATTTTCTTCAAGGCAATGGCTACCTTATCGGAACTTTTAAAAAGAATTCTCCCTTCCAGAAAATCTCTCTGCAGGCAAAAACAATCACCCTGGATATCCTTTGCAAGGTCATCAAAAATGAAACTATACATTTTCATCCCCAAAACTTTTGGATTCTCACATGGACAGGAAGGTGGACTATAAGGTTTTGAATAGAAAAATGAAGAATACAAAGGTGGTTTTTTTAAAAGTTTAAATACACCACTCCAACCATCCTTTTCATACTCCTTTTTTATAATCCTATAACCAGCTCCGTAAATAAAGCTGAATATTTCCTTGAGAAATGCACCTTCTTTGTTTGCAGGAAGCTTCAGAAGTGAAAAATCCATGGGGAAGTTTTTTATACCAAAATAGTTGAGGGTTAAAAGATTGGCATCACCTTCAAGAAGAGCGGTAAATGTAATAGCTGAGTCCTCACAGAAAAGGCTGTTCTTAAGAACTTTAAATAGCTCCGGAAATGTTTGAAATTGTATATAGTGCCTCAATTCATGAACAAGTGCAAACTCCTGCTCTAACTCTCCAAGGCCCTGAAGAAGATAAATTCTGTCGCCATTTTCTGGGTCGAAAAACCCAACGGCGTTTGAAAGCACCAATTCTTTTTTTATTTGAATATAAGAGTCCTCATTATTTATTATTCCAAGACTCTTGAGAACAACAGATTCCTTTCCCAGATCTCTTTGAAGTATTCTCCTGAGCTCTTCTCTTTTGACAAAAATAATTTTTGGGGGATGGGAATAATGAAGTATTCCTTCTTGCTGAACCTTAGTTTCTATCTCCGAAATTTTTTTATCACTTAGAGAAAACAGAGAAAGAGCTACAAATAAAAAAGTGAAAATCTTTTTCACTATAGAATTATAACAGGGAAATTATTCTACAAATGGATTATCAAAGGATAGAATTGCCTCTGCCACTTCGGGTCTCATAAGTTGCTCGGAAGGTTTTTCTCCTTTATGAAGAAGAGCTCTTATTTTTGTACCGGAAAAGTTGATGTGGAAGTTTTCTCCGTGTGGACAGGTCTTTTCGTTTGAAATAGAACCACATTTTTTGCAGTAGAAGAATGAACGGAAGAACATGGGCTCAATCCCAAGGTCCGGAAAATATTTGAAGATTTCCTGGGCTTCATAGGGTCCGTAGTAATTCCCAACTCCTGCATGGTCTCTCCCAACAATGAAATGAGTACACCCAAAATTTTTCCTTATGATTGCATGGTGTATTGCCTCCCTGGGTCCAGCATACCTCATCTCCATGGGTAAAATTGACATCGCCACCCTGTTGCCCGGGTAATAATTGTCCATGAGGGCTCTGTACGCCTTCAAAATGACCTCGTCCCTGAAATCCCCTTTTTTCTTCTTTCCTATGACGGGATTTATAAATAAACCGTCAACAAAAGTGAGGGCTGTTTTTTGAACATATTCATGCCCCAGATGAGGGACATTTCTCGTTTGAAACCCAACAACCTTCTTCCATTCTTTCGCATCAAAGAGAACCCTTGTTTCCTTTGGGGAAAGAAAGTACTCTGGAAATCTCTCTTCAATCCCATCCAGAAGCAATATATTTCCGGCAATAAAATAATCCTTCATATTATATGTCCTTGAAACCCCTGGATGAGCTTCATCTTTTGTTCGATAAACTTTTTCTGCAAATTCTTCCTTGTCCCATTTATATATATCTTTAATCTCAAGGAATGCCACCTTTTTCCCATTGTTGGTCAGAATAATCCCTTCATCTGAGCCTATATACTCCTTTTCCTCCTCTCCTATATCAAGAACTATGGGAATAGTCCATGCAAGGCCATTGGTGAGCCTCATATTGTCCAGGACAGAAAGAACTTCCCTTTTCTCCATGAAACCCTTCAATGGAGAAAACACCCCCTTTGCTATGTTTACAGCCTCCTGAGCTCTTTCATAATTTACCTCTATTTCCTTATAACCCTTTGAAAGAATGTCCTTCTTTTCATTCTCAGAAGCCACTCTTTCCACAAGCTTTCCACCGTGAGGAATGGATGTCATTTTTCACCTCTTTTCATAAATATCCAAGATTCCTTAATTTTTCCTCGATGCACCTTCTTTCCTCTTTATCAACGATATTGTCTTCCCCCGCCTCTTCAGCGGTTTTTGATATACAATTTAGAAGAAGGTCATCAGCCCCGTCAAAACCTTTTTTCTTTGCTGCTTTTTCAAGCTTTTCCATAAGGTAAGCTGGGATAGGCAAGAAGTGCGGTCTTTTCTCTTGTATATATCTCAGTTCCTCAAGTTTCTCTATAACTTTTCTTGCTGATTCGTCAATTGTTTCCTTATCAGTATCAACTATAACCTCAGGGTTCTCGGGTTCCTCATAAGGGTCGGAAATTCCTGTAAAATTTTTAATTTCTCCGGCAAGTGCCTTTTTATACATGCCCTTAACATCCCTTTCTATACAAACTTCTACAGGACAACGCACAAAGACCTCGACAAAATCTCCGATCTGCTCCCTAATTTCCCTTCTTATTTCCCTGTAAGGAGAAACAAACGCAGCTGTCACAATCGCTCCAGCTTTTGTAAGAAGTGAGCAAACAAATCCAACTCTTCTTATATTCTCATCCCTATCTTCCTTGGAAAAGCCCAATCCTTTTGATAGATATTTCCTCGTCACATCCCCATCAAGGGATTCCACATAATAACCTCTTTTTTCAAGTTCATCTCTAACAGCCTTTGCAAGTGTCGTCTTCCCTGAACAGGGAAGGCCAGTAAACCAGATTGTAACCCCTTTTGGATTCATTTTTCCTCCTGAGTATTGTTTTTTTTACCTGGATGTGATATTGTAACGGAATTTATACTCATTTTCAATTTTTGCTCTGGTCTGGTGTAAGTTTTAGAAGCTTAAAAAGATTTCCAGGATTTTAACAGTTTATTAAGAATAGGGTCTTTTGTTTTTATTTTCCCTCTTTCAGGAAAGGGAAAACTTATTTCCGCTACAGTCTCATCCCCCTCATTTTTTAGATTAATTCTTCCCCTGTAGAATTTGGTAATGACACCATGTACAAGATTTAAACCCAGACCTATTCTTCCATCTGTTGAAAAAAACGGTTCAAACGCCCTCTTTAATACTTCTTCTTCTATATTTCCCGGATTTTTTATTTGTACCACAACTTTTCCGTTTTCTGCCCAGCAGTTTGCACTCGCACCTCCATGTCTATTAGCATTCCTCTTAAGCTCTTCAAACACAATTCCAATGAGAAAGGGATCTGCATATGCACCTGTTTTTTTATATTTGCCTGGGATTATTTTTTTTAAAATGACTGAGACCTCCTCAATATTTAACAGTTCATCCGCTAAAGGTGTAAATTCTTCCATGGTTCTAGAGAGAATGTCGGAAGCCTCTTTTGCATTATAAGTTATCCTGGAAAATTTATCGTCCTTATATTTACTCTCAAGAAGTTGTGCATAGGCAATCACAGGAGTCAACTTGTTATTTACTTTGTGAGCTATAGATATAAAAACAGCGGCAGAGGCCTTTGAATGACTACCCTTGAAACCGATAGCATGAAATTTTGTAAGCGATAGTGCTGTTTCCCAAAGTTTTTCTTTTGTATATGATTCACAGAGCAATTCCGCAAGAATTTCAAGCACTCTCTCTTTACGGGAATTCCAAATTTTTACACATCCCGAACCGTGGGGAAAACCCTCCTTTTTCCCATTTTCAGGAATTAACTTTTTCTCAGGCACAATCTCTATCACAGTGCCTGGAAAATTTTCCAAAATTTTATGAACTATCCCCTTCATTTTTTATAATCACCTTTTTCCCTTTTATCTCAAGCCTCCCTTCAAAGAAAAGTTTAACTGCCTCAGGATATATTCTGTGTTCCTCCTTCAATATTCTTTCTGCAAGCGTTTCCTCTGTATCATCCTGATACACAGGAACAACAGACTGCAGTATTATTGGCCCAGAATCCACACCTTCATCAACGAAATGAACTGTAGCCCCTGAAAATCTCACACCATAATCAAGGGCTTGCTTCTGAGCATGGAGTCCAGGAAAGCAGGGAAGAAGAGCTGGATGTATGTTCATAATCCTTCCTCTGAACCTTTTTATAAACTCGGGGGAAAGAATTCTCATATAACCGGCAAGACATATAAGGTCAATGTTCCTTTTTTCTATGGCATCGGCAATTGCCATATCAAATAAAACCCTATCCGGATAATCCTTTCTTCGAAAGTAAAGAGTCTCTATTCCATATTCTCTTGCAGAGGCAGCTCCTAGTGCGTTCTTTTTGTCTGTTATAACAAGAACTATTTCTGCTGGGATTTTTCCTTCCTTTGTGGCTTTGTAAAGTGCTCTAAAATTCGAACCTCTTCCTGAAAGAAGAACCGCTATCCTACCCTTTTTCATACGATCTCCACTCCTTCTCCTTTTTCTATTTTACCTATTATCCAGAATTTTTCTCCTCTCTTCTCAAGATAATTCAGAAACTCTTCCCCATAAGGAATGACAATCATACCCACACCCATATTAAACGCCCTGAAGGCTTCTTCATCTGAAAGGTTTCCCTCTTTTACAAGAAATTTAAAGATTTCTGGAACTTCCCAGGAATCTTTTCTTATAGTGGCTTTAAGTCCCTTCGGGATTATTCTGGATAGATTCCCTGGAATTCCTCCTCCTGTTATATGGGCCATACCTTTTATAAGTTCTTTTGCGTTTTTTAATGCCGTATAGTATTGTCTATGAGTCTTTAAAAGCTCATCAGCCACAGTTAGGTTCTTATCATAGGGAAGAGGTGAATCGATACTAAGGCCAAGCTTTTCGAAAATTATTTTTCTCGCAAGGGAATAACCATTGGTATGCAGTCCATTTGAAGGAAGGCCTATCAGTATATCTCCTTCTTTTATGTCCCTCCCATCTATTATTCTTCCCTCTATTCTCCCAACGATGAATCCCACAAGATCATATTCTCCCTTTTTGTAGAACCCGGGCATTTCGGCAGTTTCCCCACCGAGAATGACACATCCTGCTTCACTACATGCCTTTGCAAACCCTTCCATCACACTTGCAAGAATGTCAAGGTCCAGTTCTCCCATAGCTATGTAGTCCAGAAAAAACAGGGGCTCTGCCCCATGAACGAATATATCATTTATACAATGATTCACAAGGTCAGAGCCCACTGTATTATGCCTTCCACTCATAAATGCTATTTTTAGCTTTGTCCCTACACCGTCCGAGCTCGCTATGAGATAAGAATTTTCGCTGAGCTTGTAGATTCCCCCAAAAAGACCAAAGTTTTCAGAAGAAACCCCGTATTTTTTTAGAATAGAAGAAATTATTTTTACAGAGCGGTCAGCCTTTTCCAGATCAACCCCAGCTTCTTTGTATGTTACCATGCAACCTCCGGGTAAAAGATTGAATTAAACAGGAACCTAAAGGTCTCTTCAGCCTGAGCCCTGTAAAGTGTGTTTATACCAAAAAGATGAAATCTTCCTTTCTTATACTTAACATCCACAATTGCTGCAAGCCCTCTGAGGTTTTTTTCTCCTTTGAGATATCCTGAAAGTAAAATCTCTCCCTCAGACGGGAAATATGCAACTACCCTTCTATCCATATAACTTGCCGGAGGAATATAGGTTCTCATAGCCACTGAATCATAAAACACTCCAACGCTTTCCTTATCAAAGCCAAGGCCAAGGGGAAGGTCGTTATTAACCTTTATCCTAACAAAAGCCTGAGGGCAATAAAAATCTTTGGCATTCTTCAAGCCGTCTACAACAGGAAGATGGAAGTTCTCCCATGCCATCTCCACGGCTCTTCCCATAAGAACTTCTCTTCCTCCCTTTTCTACAAATTTCTGGAGGTTCTTCACTCCCTCTTTTCCTATACCACCACTGTATTTCTTAGGCAAGCTGGACCAGTATCTTCTGCCACCGGTAGCTCCCTCCACAATTCTTTTTGCAGATAGGGAAGGTATAAATATCAGGTCATACTTCTTTTCAAGGTCACCCTTCTTTATATCTTTATTATGGATAACCTCATAAGGAATTTTATATGTATCAAGGAAATACCTCAGCCATCCTTCAGACATAACATGACCCCACTGTTTGTAAACCGCGATTCTGGGCATTTTTATTTCTTTAAACCCCGTTACCGAGCTCTTCGCCTTTATAGTCACGTGGTTTTCTTCAGCCAGTTTCTTCATAAGATCCGGAGTTGCTCCATAAATACAGAGTTCTCCTGTCTTTGTGCTTCTAAAAAGCCTTGCACCGGATTTTATTGCCTGGACTGCGACTCTGTAGCTGAAGTTAACTGCGGCATCAAGGCAATAATATTTTCCAGTTTTTAGAACTTTACCTGTGGGATAAAGGCTCTTTGCTATTTTTGCAGGAAATTCTGTAAATTCATTTATGGGAATGTATTTTACCCCCATAATTGCTGGAAGATTGGTAGTTGTGACATCGTAGGGAGGCTCCTCAATAGGATATTTAAACCTTTTGAAAAGCTCCATAATATATGGCCTGTAAGGTTGAGAGAGAGGAATGTAAAAATCTCCCTTCTTAAATCCTTTATAATCTTTTGAAAGGCGGTAAACCTTCACTCCTGCCCAGACGAGTCTTTCCATTAGCTCAGCCGTCCTGACAGGGTCCTTTTGATAAGCCGGAACTATGTATCCAAAAGGAGGTTCAGTCTTCCCGAGCTTTTCTTCCATACGGTTCACTTTGTATATGGTGGTTAAAATCTCCTTAGCATTTTTGGCAACAAAATATGGACCTGCAATTGAAAGTTCGAGCTCGTAATCTACTATATCTCTGAGCCTCCACCATCCTCCCTTCCAGGGATTCGGAAAACTTACCATCTTTCCGTAATATCTATCGCTCCAGCTTATTGAAAGTTCGTTGGGCTCCACATATATGGGAGTAGCGTATTTTACACTCGCCATTTCAGATAAAAGGCCGATTGAATTGTGGAACCATGCCGTATCATCCAGGGCCCCAATCCACCATGCGGTGAAAAGATTATATGAAATCACCCCACTGTGCCCCTTGTATTCTTCCTGATATGACATATATGTTCCCAGAAGATTAACAAGTCTCCATATAAGAGGATTCACAGAAAATGAAGGGGGCTCCTTAAAAGGAGGTAAAAACAACCTGGCCCCTGTGGAACCCATCTGGTGTTCGTCCAGTATTACCACAGGGAACCATTCTTTGTAAAACACCTTCGTTAGATTTCTCGTTTCTACAAGATTAAGCATGTACCAATCCCTGTTATCATCGTGTCCGGCATAGTGATGATAAAGCCAGGGCATTGATTTTCCCTCATCCTCTGTACCCACTGTCTTCTTGTACCAATCCACAACCATATCCACACCATCAGGATTTGAAGATGGAACAACTATTAAAATTACATTATTTAAAATTTCATCTGCTCGAGGGTCTTTTTTTGTAACGAGTCTGTAGGCAAGCTCCATTGACATCTGAGAGGCGCCTATCTCACTAGAATGAATGGAGC
>JAGHBF010000142.1 GCA_021161165.1 Candidatus Aminicenantota bacterium | reverse complement strand
CATTATAATAGCGGAAACTGAACTCTGGCCAAACTTCCTGCTCACTGCAAAAAAAATGGATATACCGATTTTTCTAGTGAACGGGAGAATGTCAGCGAGCAGTTACGTCTGGTACAAAAGGTTTAAGGGAATTATGAGGAAAATAATGGACAGTTTTACTCTTGTATGTGTCCAGAGTCAGGAATACAGAAGAAAATTTATAGATGTAGGTGCTCCTGAAAATAAAGTGGTTGTTACAGGAAACATGAAGGCAGACTTCGAGATAACAAAAACTACTGATATTTCCATAATTAAATTTAAATATATAATTGCTGGAAGCACAATGGATGCTGAAGAAGATAATTTTATTTTAAAAGCTTTTAAAAAGAGTAAATGTGAGGCCAGATTAATAATTGCTCCCAGACATCCTGAGAGAGCTGAAGAAACTTTTGAAGCCGCTAAATCATTTGGCTTTAATGTATGTAGAAGAACTCAAATGAAAGAAAACTGGGATGTTATGGTGCTTGATACCATGGGAGAGCTGGCTGGCCTGTACTCAGGAGCTAAACTTTCCATTATTGGGGGAAGCATAAAGCCATACGGAGGACATAACCTTCTTGAACCAGCGTATTTCGGAAGTCCCATTGCCTTTGGTCTTCACATGGAAAATTTCAATGACCTGGCTGAAGAATTTATCCGGGAGGGTGCGGCTTTAATTTTTAAAACAGAAAATGAGCTGGCATCAATAATGAAAGAAGCTTCCCAGGGAAATCTCGCTCTAATTGGTGAAAAAGGGAAAAAAGTTTTGAATAGATTAAAGGGAGCCTCCAGGAAAAATGCGGAGCTTATACTCTCTAAAATTTAAAGTAATATCTCCTTTGCTTTTTGTTTACAGATGGTTTAATTATTCAAGGCGATTTTTAGTAAAGGGAAAATTTCCTGAAATTCCTGTGGTAGCTGTGGGAAATATAGCTTTTGGGGGGACCGGTAAAACCCCTGTTACTATAGCTCTTGCTTCTTATTTTATGAATAAAGGGAAAAAAGTTGGCGTTGTTACAAGAGGTTACAAAAGTAGAATAAAAAATGAAGTAAGGGCTTATCCTCCTGGAGGAGATATTGATCCCTATGAAGCCGGTGATGAGGCTTCTGTTATTAGAGAAAATTTGAAGGGAGCATGGATATTTGTCGGGAAGAAAAGGGAAGAGGCTGTGAGAATTGCCAGGAGGGAAAGTGTAGATCTTTTAATATTGGATGATGGTTTTCAATATTTAAGCTTAAAAAAAATAGAAATTGTCCTTCATTCTTTGGAAATTCCTACATTTTATTTAAGAGAACCTATCTCTGCCTTGAAATTTGCCGATTATTTGCTACTACCACCCGGACAGGCCCTCTCCCTGGATAAACCCATATTTCACTATAGAATGATCCCCGGAAAAGTTCCTGAAGATAGAGTGTTTCTATTTTGTGGGATAGCCAATCCTGAAAAATTTTTCTCAATTTTTGATGAAAAGCAAGTAGGAGGCAAAATTTTCTTCCCTGACCATATGGTGTATAATAACGACGATCTTGACACAATTTATGAAATGTCTGAAGGGTTACCCATAATTACCACAGAGAAGGATTATGTAAAGGTAAAAAGACTCTCAGGGTTTAAGGGGGGAATATTTCCGTTAACCTGGAGAGCTGAGCTGGATAAAGAGTTCCTTTCACATCTTGAAGAAAAATTGAAAAGTCTTTATTATGAACTAAAATAAATTGGAGATACAAAATGAGGAAAGATAGAGAATGGAACCAGCTAAGGAGTATAGAGGTAATTCCGAATTATCTTAAGTATGCTGAAGGATCTGCTCTTGTAAAATGGGGGGATAATATAGTTCTTGTAGCTGCTTCAGTTGAGGATAAAGTTCCCCCTTTTCTGAAGGGGACAGGGAAAGGGTGGATTACCGCTGAATATGCTATGCTTCCTAGGTCTACTGATAGACGAAAACTCAGGGAAGGAATAGAGTCAAAGGTTTCAGGTCGGAGTCACGAAATCCAGCGACTTATTGGAAGAGCACTTCGTGCGGTAACCGACCTTGACATGCTGGGAGAAAGGACCGTGACAATCGATTGTGATGTTATTCAGGCGGATGGGGGAACAAGAATGGCCAGTATTCTCGGTGGTGTAATATCCGTTTATCTTGCCTTTAAAAAGATGGTTTTTGAAAACATGCTTTTTGACAATCCACTCCGAGAGCTTGTTGGAGGCGTAAGCCTTGGAATAGTAGACGATGAAATACTTGTAGACCTTGATTATGAGGAAGACTCGAAAGCTCTCCTTGACCTCAATATCGTTATAACAGAAAAAGGAGAAATTGTAGAAATACAGGGAACTGGAGAGGGGGGAAGTTTTTCCAGGGACACTTTAATTAAACTGGTGGATATTGGAATAGAGAAAGCGCTGGAAGTAATAAAAAAAGAAAAGGAGGTGCTGGAGCTTTGAGAAAGTTTCTTTTATTTTTTCTTTTAGTAACAATGTTTTTTGCCGGCGACTTCAGGCTTCCGGCTCTTGACCCCTTCGGGCTACTTCCTTCCACAGCGATGACTCTTCTTTCCCAGGAATCTGGAATTTTCTACAATCCAGCTCTTTCCCTTTTTAATCCACCGGTATTGCAATATTCTCAAGGAAGTTTTTCCATGGATAGTGGTTCGGTTTTCTCCAGTCTCAGGGAAATTGCAACTCCCGAGAATATAGATTATTCAATTTTGTCAGAAATAAATACAGATGCTCCTTCATTTGCAATGGAAACCAGAAACTTCTTTATGAGTGGAAAAGGTGGGGCAATGGGATATGTTTATTATAGAAGTCTGTTGGTTAAAGGAGAGAGGGGAGAAAATTTTAATGAGAATAATCCACAAGATTTTAGAATTAATTATAAAATTCGGGATAGAAGAATAATATTTTTCAATAAATCCTATGTTCTAAAAAATAAAAGAGCTTTTATGGGGATAACTACGAAATATGTTTTTTATAAAGATTTCGATTTTTCCCTACCAATAAATTCTCAAGAAAATTTCAAAGAGAAGGAAACTGACCTTATTTCAATGGGTGAAACTCCGGTAGAAGAAGGAAAAATGCTTTCCATTGATGTTGGAATCTCGGCTTTCATTACATCAAGAGTCATGGCCTCTGTTTCTTTTGTGGACCTTCCACTAAGTAAGGGTAAGGAATTTAGCCCAGAATATATCATGGGGGCTTTGAGCTACTCGTTAACAAAGGGATTTATATTTTCAGGTGGAGCAGATCTGAGGGATTATAAAAACGATTATTATTTTTCTATCGTGAAAAACTTTTCTTCCTTTTTAATTCTGGGTGGGGGATACAGGAAATGGAAAAATGAAAAATATTATACTCTTGTGGCAGATTTGAGGTATCATCATTTTGGTGGGAAAATCGGGATAAATTTTGACAAAAATGGCAGACATGGAATTATTTTCTCAATTGGTGTATCAGATGCCTTTTGATATAATGTTAGAAAGGGAGGAAAATGGCGAGCAAATTAGGTGAGCTACTTGTAAAGGAGGGTATAATAACTCCTTCTCAGCTGGAAGAAGCTCTCGAGTATCAGAGAACCCATGGGGGAAGGTTGGGATCAATTTTGATAAAACTTGGTTTTGCAACAGAGGAACAGGTTACCTCTCTGCTTTCCCGACAGTATGGTTATCCTTACATAAATCTCTCCAAATTTGAACTTTCTCCCAAGAATAAAGAATGGATACCCGCTGATATTGCGAGAAAGTACCTTGTGATACCTGTAGACAGGGCTGGTGCCACTCTTACGGTTGCAATGGCAGATCCTACCAATCTCTATGCTATAGAAGAACTCCGGTTTATAACCGGATTAAATATTCAGCCTGCGGTAGCAACAGAGTCAGCAATTCTTGATGCAATAGAAAAGCTTTATGGTTCGGAACATGATATTGAAGTAAAGGAGGAGATGCAAAGTATTGTAGGAGATGAGTTTGACGAGGCTATTTATGATGTTGGGGAAGAAGACCTTGAAATGGTGGAAGAAGAGGAGGAAATAGATGTTAGGACTTTAAGTAGAGAGGCAGAAGAAGCCCCTGTAGTGAAACTTGTTAATTTGATATTGAGGGATGCTATTAATAAAGGGGCATCTGACATACATATAGAACCATACGAGAAAGAATTGAGGGTCAGGTACAGAATAGATGGAGTACTTCATGTGGTAATGACACCTCCATTGAGGTTTAAAGATGGTATAGTCTCAAGGATAAAAATACTTTCCCATCTCAATATAGCAGAAAAAAGGTTACCTCAGGATGGCAGAATAAAGATGAAGGTAAAGAAAGAAGAAGGTGGCAAAAAAGAAGTTGACATGAGAGTTTCGATACTACCCACGATTTTTGGTGAGAAAGTTGTCATTAGAATACTTGACAGAGAACAGCTGAAACTTGATCTTACAAAGCTTGGTTTTGAACCCGAAAGTCTTGAGAAGTTTAAAAGGTCAATCCAGAGACCATGGGGGATGATTCTTGTCACAGGTCCCACGGGTTCCGGAAAAACAAATACACTTTATTCTGCTCTTTCCAATCTTAATACTCCGGAAGTAAACATAATGACCGCAGAAGACCCTGTGGAATTTAACCTTTATGGAATAAACCAGGTTCATATAAGAGAGGATATCGGCTTAACATTTGCTGCTGCATTGAGGTCATTTTTGAGGCAGGACCCCAATATTATTCTGGTAGGAGAGATAAGGGATTTTGAGACCGCTGAGATAGCAATAAAAGCTGCTCTTACCGGTCACCTTGTTCTTTCCACCCTACATACGAATGACGCAGCAAGCGCCATTACAAGGCTTATAAATATGGGTATTGAACCATTCCTTGTGGCGACATCAGTGGTTTGTATAGTAGCGCAGAGACTTGTAAGGAGATTGTGTAATAAATGTAAGGTACCGGCAGAAATACAGCCACAGGTGTTAATAGAGCTTGGGTTTACTCCGGAAGAGGCTAAAAATATCGAGGTCTATAAACCCGTTGGGTGTAATGCATGCAACAATACAGGGTATAAGGGAAGAATAGGTCTTTTTGAAGTTCTTGAAGTAACAGATGAAATTCAGGAACTTATCCTTGCAGGAGCTTCAGCGGCAGAGATAAGAAGAAAGGCTATCGAACAGGGTATGATAACCCTGAGAAGGAGTGGCCTTGAGAAGATTAAAGAAGGAATAACCTCAATAGAAGAGGTTGTCAGGGAAACAGTGAAATACTAAGGAGGATAAAAATGGCAATGACATTGGTCGAGCTATTGAAAATAATGATAGACCAGGATGGAACTGACCTCCATCTAACAACTGGAGCTCCCCCAACAATTAGGGTGAACGGCTCTCTTATAAAATTGAACTATCCTCCGCTTTCCCCTGCGGATACAAAAAAACTAATATATGACATTCTTACGGATACCCAGAAACACAGGTTTGAAGAAGATATGGAAATAGATTTTTCTTTTGGTATTAAAGGAGTTGCGAGGTTCAGGGCAAATGTTTTTATGCAGAGAGGTGCAGTGGCTGGTGCTTTCAGAAGAATTCCCTTTGAAATAAGAAGTTTTGAAGAGCTCGGAATACCACCTGTTGTTTCTAAATTCTGCGATAAGCCCAGAGGGCTCGTTCTTGTTACAGGACCCACCGGTTCTGGAAAATCCACAACTCTTGCCACCATGATAGATAAAATTAATAAGGAAAGACCGGTACATATTGTAACAATAGAGGACCCCATAGAATATCTTCACACCCACAAGAGAGCATTGATAAACCAGAGAGAGGTTCATACGGACACAAAGTCCTTCCATAATGCACTTCGTTCAATATTGAGGGAGGACCCTGATGTAGTTCTGATTGGAGAGATGAGGGACCTTGAAACGGTTGAGGCCGCTTTAAGAATAGCAGAGACAGGGCACCTTACTTTTGCTACGTTACACACCAATTCTGCAGCTCAGACTATTACAAGAATAGTGGACATTTTCCCCCCTCATCATCAGTCACAGGTAAGGACCCAGTTATCAATCATTCTTGAAGGAATTGTTACTCAGGCCCTTCTCCCGCGAGCCGACGGTAGGGGGAGAATTCTTGCAACAGAAGTTCTTGTGCCAACTCCTGCTATCAGGAACCTGATAAGGGAAGATAAAATTCACCAGATATATTCTGCTATGCAGACAGGTCAAGAAGCTACAGGTATGCATACATTTAACCAATCTCTGGCAGCTTTATATTTCAAGAGGCTTATAACCCTTGAAACTGCAATGTCCGTTTCTTCTTACCCTGAAGAATTGAATGACATTATAAGAAGAGGACCTACGGCCGTTAAGCATATATATACTCCATCTCCCATGGCAGGAGTGATAAGGCCAAAGGGAGAAATTAATTTGTAGGAGGAAAATTATGCCGGTTTTTGTTTTTAAGGGAGTAAATAAACTTGGACAGCTGGTTGGTGGAGAAAGGATGGGGCCTTCAGAGAATGATGTTAGAAGAGCTTTACTGAGAGAGGGCATTCAGGTTACTGAATTGAAGAAAAAGGGGTTACAGATTTCTCTTCCTCGCTTTAAGAAAGCTGTGTCTCTTAAAGACCTTGCTATTTTTACAAGGCAGCTTTCAGTTATGGTTAATGCAGGTCTTGCGATAGATCAGGCACTTTCTGCCCTCGCCAAACAGCAGAAAAATAAAGGATTCAGAGAGATTCTTCAAAAGGTAACAGACGATGTTAGAGGCGGAAGCTCCCTTAGCAATGCTTTTGCCAAACATCCTCAGGTATTTGATTCCCTCTATGTAAACATGGTTGCTGCAGGAGAAACAGGTGGAACCTTGGATATAATTCTTCAAAGGCTTGCAGACTACCTTGAAAAAATGAAGGGCCTTGTTACTAAAATAAAATCGGCTCTCGCTTATCCCATAGCTGTTTTAACCTTTGCGGTGCTAATAACAGGTTTCATCCTGTGGAAGGTTATCCCCACTTTTGCGCAGCTTTATCTTGATCTTGGAGCTGAACTTCCTATCCTTACGCAGATTGTTATGGCGGCCAGCAATTTCCTTGTAACGAAATTTTATCTTCTTGTTATTGGTATCATTGGTATTATAGTTGCGTATAAGCTTTACGTTTCTACGGCTGGTGGAAGAAAGACCATTGATACAGTAAAACTTAAAATTTGGATAATAGGACCAATAATTCTTAAAGGAGCTGTTGCTAAAGCCATGAGAACTCTCGCGACACTTGTTACCTCGGGAGTTGACATACTATTAGCCCTTGAAATTGCAGCCAAAACTACCGGGAATGTGATTATAGAAGAAATTATACTAAAAGCGAGGGATCAGGTTGCCGCAGGGAAAAGTTTAAGTGAGCCCCTAAAGGAAAGTAAATACTTTCCTTTAATGGTTAGCCAGATGATAGAGGCTGGAGAAGCCACAGGAGCTCTGGACACTATGCTTACAAAGATAGCTGATTTCTATGATGAAGAGGTTGATGCTGCGGTTTCAGCATTGGTTTCTATTCTGGAGCCGGCAATGATTATAGTCCTTGGAGGTCTGGTAGGTTCTATAGTCGTTTCCATGTATCTTCCCATCTTTAATCTTCTCGGGCAACTTTAATGCCCCAGAGAATATTAAGGCTAATAGAACTAAGACTTATAATAGGCTTTTCTTTACTTCTTTCCTTTTTGATAATCCAGCTGTCGATAGTTTATCTTTTCCCACATTTTTTCTTCTTTTCTTTCCTCGGCCTTCTTTTTGCTCTTTCTTTAGTTTATCTAATAATTTATAAAATAAACGTTAGAAACGAGATTCAGGCCCTGATTCAGTTGCTCGGGGACTGGGTGCTGGTTTCCTTTCTTGTGTTGAATACAGGTGGTTACAGCAGTTCGTTGTACTTTCTTTTCATATTTATTATTGTAGAAGCCTTCATCTTTCTTGGAGAAAAGGGCGGACTTTATTCAACTATTTCTCCTATTATTACTTACCTTATATTTTCATTTACTACTTTTTATTTGAAATATCCTTTTGTGGAATTCAAGTATTCGGCTTTTCTAACAAACTTAATAACCTACGCCATGGGATTTCCCCTTTTGGGATACCTGTTATCAGTGTCAAAGGGAAAAATAAAATCCCTGACAGAGAGATTTTATACAAAGGAAAACCTCATATCCTTTTTCAGTAGACTGGATGAACTTCTTTCAGAAGAGACCGGAGATTGTTTTTTGCTTATAGAAGGGGGGAAAATTGTGGCACAAGGAAAAAACTGTGGAAAATTTCCTGTAGGGGATTTAATTACGAAAAAAGGAGAATTCAAAATAAAAGGTAAAATTTTTAATGTAACCAGGATCGATATGGGTCCTATGGAACTTATTATCCTGGGAGATTATTCAAGAATAGAGGAGGTTACAAGAAGGGATGGAATAAAAGATGCAGTTTCCATACTTTCCCATGAGCTGAAGAATCCTCTGGCGTCTCTTATTGGAGCTGTGCAGATTTTTCCTATTGCTGATGATAAAAAAAAGGAGCATATTGTTGAGTTAATTCGAGAAAACGCCGAGAGAATAAAAAATATACTGGAGCAGTGGGAAAGGCTTAGAGCAGAAAAATTAAACACTGCCCAGATTTCTGCAATAATTAAAGAGCTTCTTTTTGTAGAAGACGCCAGGTGGAATGAATATAGAGAGGGAGAGAAAATAGTGATTGAAAGGCAGCCCTCGTTTAAGGAAGAAGAGATAAAAATGGTGGTTTCTCCGGAGCTGAAAACACTGAATACAGGTAAAGGACTGCTTGCATTGGAACTTTCCAGAGCCATTTCAATTTCTGGTCTGAGAATCTATTCTTCAGAGGGAAAGCTAATAATAGAAAGGAGATAGGATGGAGAAGATTTTAATAGTGGAAGATGAGAAAAATTTTCTTGAGGTACTTGAGTTTTACTTTAAAGAAAAGGGATTTGATGTTGACACCGCAGCTACAGGAGAAGAAGCTCTTGAAAAGGTTAAAAATGCTGATGTCATTGTAAGCGATATAAAACTACCTGGCGAGATAGACGGGATTGAAATACTTGAAAAAGTTAAGGAGGAGTACCCTGAGATTCCAGTAATTCTTATCACTGCATATGCCTCGGTAAAGGACGCAGTGAGGGCGCTTAAAATAGGTGCTGAAGATTATATAATCAAGCCTTTTGACCTTGAAAAACTGGAGATTGTGGTAAAAAAAGCGCTGGAGGCCAACTCTCTTAGAAGAGAAGTGGAAGCTCTGCGCAGGGAGCTCGAAAGCATATATGAAGAGAAAAGATTCGTTACAAAAAGCCCGGGTATGAAAAAGGTTGTGGATGTTGTAAAAAGAGTAGCTCCACAGGATGTAAATGTCCTTATAATCGGTGAAAGTGGTACCGGCAAGAGCCTTCTCGCAAGGATAATACATGATCTTAGTCCGAGAAAAAGAAGGAGTTTTGTATCGCTGAATTGTGCGGCAATCCCTGAGTCCCTGCTTGAAAGTGAGCTTTTTGGCTACGAAAAAGGGGCATTTACAGGTGCGTATTCCAGGAAGCGGGGAATATTTGAGTTAGCTCAGGGAGGCACCATTTTCCTGGATGAGATATCCAGTATGAGCCCCATGATGCAGGTTAAACTTTTGAATGCAATCCAGGAAAGGAGAATAAGAAGAATAGGAGGGGAAACTGAAATAGAAGTGGATGTTCGCATTATAACTGCCACAAACAAAAATATAGAGGAATTGGTCAACAGGGGAGAATTTCGGGAGGATTTATTCTACAGGCTGGACGTGGTCAGGATTGAAATTCCTCCTTTGAGGGAAAGAAAGGAGGATATTCCACTTCTTGCCCAGCATTTCGCAGACATTTACAGCGAAAAATTTGGAAAGAAAATTGTCGGCATCGATAAAAAAGCAATGAAGTTACTTGAAAATTATAACTGGCCTGGCAATGTGAGGGAACTGGAAAACGTCATAGAGAGAGCGGTCGCTCTTGAAGATGGGGAATACATTACCGTTAATTCCCTTCCTTCAAAAATTGTTGAATGGGAGTATAAGGAAATAGAAAAGGGCTTTAGCCTGGAGAAGTATATTGACGATGAGATAAAAAAATATTTAAAAACTGCTTATCTCAAAGCAGGAGGGGACAAAAAGAAAGCAGCTGAACTTCTGGGGATATCCTACAGGTCATTCAGGTACTACTGGAAAAAATATAATTTGTGACAAAAATTGTCAAAAATAATGACAAAATTTGTCTTCTGATAAATTATTTATTTATAAAAAGCCTTTATTTCTGGCAAGAAATTTGCTATATAAAATAATGAAATTAAAAGGAGGTGAACAATGAAAAGGCAAAAAGGTTTCACATTAATCGAGCTGCTGATCGTTGTTGCTATTATCGGAATTCTGGCTGCTATTCTTGTTCCGAACATGTTAATGGCAATTCAGAAATCCAGGCAGAAGGCAACCATGGAGGATATGAGGACCATTGTTACAGGAATTGAGTCCTATACAACGGACTGGGATCAACCACCACAGACAACTGATATAGCTCAGCTTTCCTCAGTGCTTGTCCCCTTCTATGTGAAGAAGGTTAAAACCACCGATGCGTGGGGACATTCCTTTACAT
>JAGHBF010000109.1 GCA_021161165.1 Candidatus Aminicenantota bacterium | reverse complement strand
GTGGAAGTACTTCCTTTCTTGGACCCTGGAAGGTTATGCGTAAAAACCTCTTCTGGAAGTGGGACTGGGAAGAGGATTTCTGGGTTATTTATAAGGAGAAAGGAAAGGTTTTTATATGGGATGTTCAACCTTCTTATCGGTGTGAAGGTAATATTAAAGGTAATACGCTAAAATGCAAGTGGTATGCAGACATAGGCGAATTTATCACGACAATCACATTCAGTAAGAATGGAAAAAGTTTTACAGGTAAAACAGAATTTGTATATTGGGCAACTGGAGATAGGGGCGTGGAACTTCTAAAGGGGTTCAGAGAAAGTAGTTCTGCCAGCAAGGAAGAAAGGGAAAAAACAGAGCAGGAGAAGCCCCAGGAGTTAAGTGAACCGGTTGAATTTGAGTTTTCTGAGCTATCGAATGAGCCCTCCACTGTCTTAAAAAATGGAGAGTGGACAGGGCTGCCCGGTGCCCTCATATTTTCCCATTTGAATACCACAGCCAAGGTTCAGGTCGTGGACAAAGGAGAAGCGGCTGTCCTGGAAGGCAAGATGAAGATAATTACCCCTGCAGCTCAGGTGGAGATTGGTGGAGGCAAGGTCAAGCTTGAACCCTACGTTGGTGTTATAAGACCTCCCACACTTTCTGAAAGGCTTTTCGGAGGGTTCAAATTCTGGTATTACTATTCAGTAGCTCCCAAACTTAAACAGGCGAAGAAGGATTTAAAAAGAGGAGCCAAGTGGATATGGAAGAATAAGTGGGAACTCATAAAAGGTCACGCTTATTCCCGTTTTATAACTTACACCACTGGCATTCCTGGTTTTTTATTAACGTTTCCAACCAGATTTATTTCTAGTTATTTTGGCCGGCATTACGACGATATTGTAGATGGAGTTAAAAAGTTTTCCGAAGAATATTCAATCTATCTAAATCAATTAAATGTCGATTTCAGGGTTCTGAAGATAAGAAGCAAAGTATTTGTATGGTTAACAGAAGATGATACCCTTTATGTTTATCTTTTAAAGGGGGAAGGAGAATTATCAGATAAAAAAAGGGGAAAGACTGTTAAAATTCCATCTGCATATTACACCTGGTGCAGGGAAGGAGGAGTTCCTCATGAACCCAGACCATTCTCTATGGAGCTTTTAGAGAAATTTATGAAATTCAAATGGCAGAGCGAGGGCTTAATAGCATACTGGCATTTTGATGAAGGTAAGGGTGAGACTACTACTGATTTTCCAGCTAACCGAAATAATGGCAGAATTTATGGCGCTCGCTGGACAGACGGCGTATCCGGTTCAGGACTTTTCTTTGATGGAGTTAATGATTATGTTGAAATTCCCTCCAGTTCAAGTTTGAACCTTAATAATTTTATTACAATTGAGGTTTGGATAAATCAGGACTCTCCCGATGCTTCGGATAGAACTATTATTGCAAAAGGTCCTTCCACAACAGATATGAGTAATTATGATCTTAGAGTTTTAAGAGGGAAGATAAGATTTCTTTTTAAAGACCCGACAATTTCATGGAAAGTCTATTCGACAATAAATCCAGTGGTGAAAGAAAACTCTTGGACCCATATCGTGGTTGTGCATAACTGGGGGAAGGCAACAAGCACAAGAATTTATGTTAATGGTGTAGAAACAGCTGGAGCATGGATTGTCGGCAGTGGGAATGAGAGTGTTGTTGCTAATTCTTATCCTCTGTATATCAGTGGAGCTGGAAAATTGAAAGGTTTCAATGGCATTATTGACGAAGTCAGCATCTGGAATCGTGCTTTGAATGCTGAAGAAATAAAAGAACGGTACAGGCTCTTTGCTAAAACCCTTACATCTCCTACATCTCCCGAGGATCGCATCAAAGAATCTGATACGGTTGTTTTAACAGGTGATATTAATAATTTAGGGAGTGATGAAGAGAAACTTACAGTAGAAAAACCTGATTCAGGTCAGGTGTTTTCTATTGCTGGCACCTGGGATACTACTTTTGGCCAGATGATAATTAAACAGTCAGGGAACAAGATCACGGGGACTTATACTCATGACAATGGAAAAATAGAAGGAATACTTAATGGGAATGTTTTAACCGGGAGATGGTTCGAAAGTCCTTCTTATAGTCCTCCAAAAGATGCCGGGGATTTTAAATTCATCTTCTCTAAAGATTTTAAATCTTTTACTGGAAATTGGAAATACGGATTTGGCAGGAAAGATTGGAAGGGAGAGTGGAATGGCAATCGTTTAAAGTAATCTATTTGATTTTTTAAGGAGGGTTAAAGTGAAATGGTATGTTAAATTGGCTCTTGTATTTGGAGCCATAGTTGTACTGGTCCTCGGGTTTATAATTTATGACCAGATAACTTCTGGTAAAATAATTTACAAGACAATTATAGAAGGAACACAGGGGAAAAAACAGATTTTAAAATTTAAAATTGAGCAACCTGAATTTACTCATGTGCTGATTATTAATCCATCAATAGAAAGTGGATGGGGTGATCCTGATGTTTTTATCTCCGCTACTCTTACTGACCCTCAAAATAATAATATTATTACTATTGGAAAAGATGTAGTCTTTGGTGGAACGAGACCAAGCCCTGTATATCAGAGAACTTATTCAGATTATAGAAAGAAATTTTTCTTTAAACCAGCTCTTGCAGGAAAATATACACTTAGCTTAACAGTTTTAACAGAGCATGTTAAAGATGTTTATATAGCAATTGCTCAGAAAGGAAGATAGAATGGGTGAAAAAATTGCCTTTGGCTTTATAGGGATTTTAGTTCTAACTGCAATAGGTTTATGTTTCTTTATTAACCTGTACTTAGGCTTTTTTGTATTAGTCTTTTCAGCAGGTATTTTCTGGTGGATTTATAGAGTAAGGAAAAGAAGAATTGACCGTGCTATGGCATATCTTGCACAGCAAACAGGACTCTCCTTTAATAAAAATTTCTTTAAATACGGGACAGTTACTGGAAATTATAAGGGCTTTGAGGTTGAAATAGGCGTTTACAGCGATTTAAATGCCTTTGGAGGAATAGGAATTCTTATGGCATCTCTCACAGGAGAAGGAGTCCTGGCTGCTCTCGAGATTCGAAATTTTACCGGGATAAAAATAAAACTACCATCAGAGATTCAAGAAAAAAGGCTGATTTCGGAAGATTTTCCTCTGATAATTACCAATAAAGATGAACTTTATTTAATGCTTCCCTATGTTTCATCGAATGAAAGGGAGATAAAGAGACATCTTGACTCTCTTTGTGAAACCGCCTCGCACATAACAAATAGCGGTTTTCCTTCACAGCGATAAATCTGAATGGTCTTTCCCTGAAAAGAAATCTTATATTATTGCTGGTTATGTTTATGGAACCTGGAACTTAAGCAACCGTCTATTTGCCGAGGGAAAAAATCATTTTTTCGAAAGCAGGGAATTTATATTTACCATTGAGCGTAAAATTACCATAACCTTTAGGTAAAATAAAACACCAATTTCCCACAGTTGTTTTTTTTGTAAATTCCCCCTGTAAAAATGAGACAATATCTCTCCAGTTAAAGACTTTAAAAAGCTTCTCGTTTTGGGAACTTTCCAAATCTGCATCTTCCATAAAAATGATAATAGTGCCGATTGTATAATAAGAGTATGAAACTTCACATTATAGCTATTTCAGGGACAGCTACCGCTTCTTTGGCTGCTATTCTCCTTGAAAAAGGTTTTAAAATAAGTGGATCCGACAGAAACTTTTATCCCCCTATGGGAGATTTTGTTAAATCACTACCAGTAAAGCTTTCTGAAGGATTTTCTCGTGAAAATATAGACAAAAACCACCCTCTTGACGGAGTTATAGCAGGAAATCTTGTTTCCTCTTCCAATCCTGAAGTGGAAAGAGCTATTGAGCTTGGGCTTGAAATTTACTCATTGCCAGAAGCCCTTTATCACTTCGCAATGAAGAATAAAAAAAGAATTGTTGTAGCAGGCACACATGGTAAAACCACAACATCTTCTCTTCTTGCCTGGTCAATGGAAGTGGCTGGATTAAACCCGGGCTTTTTAATCGGTGGTATGCCATTAAACTTTGGAAGAAGCGGAAGAGCCGGGAAAAAATGGTTTATTGTGGAGGGAGACGAATATGAAACTTCCTTTTTTGATAAGGGACCGAAATTCTCTCACTATTTTCCTAATTATCTCATTCTGGGACCTGTGGAAATGGACCATTATGATATATATGAAAACCTTGAAGATATAAAAAAAAGCTTCTCCCTTCTGGTGTCTTTAGTGCCATCCAGTGGTTTAATTATCTCTTACAACAACCCGGTAAACAGAGAAATATTGGAAAAAGCAAGAGCTGAGGTTGTTCTTTATCCAACTGCTGAGCTTCATTATGAAACTCTAAAAAACACAGAAAACTTTTTAAGTTTTAACCTTAAAATTAAAGATGATTATATAAAAAATTTAAGAAGCGAGGTGGCAAGTTCTACAATAGCAATTAATTCTCTGCCAGTGGCCTATCTACTTTACCATCTTGGATTCGGACCTAAAATTATTAAAAAGACAATTAACAGCTTCAAGGGTATTAAAAGAAGAATGGAATTAATCCTGAAGGGAAAAAATTTTTATTTCTTCACTGACTTTGCCCATCATCCCACTTCATCGAGATTAAACCTTAAGGATCTGAGATCTCGTTTCCAGGACTGGAAGATAATCTCAATTCTTGAACCAGCAAGCTGGAGCATGAGGAGTAATGTCTTTGAGAAAGACCTTCCTGAAGCGCTCTCATCGGCTGACTTTATCATCCTCGCTCCTCCACCTAAAGGCGCACTAAAAAAGGGTATTCCCCTTAACAGAAAAAATGTTTGTGAAGCCCTGAAAAAAATGGGGAAAAACTGTGTACATCCTGAGTCATGGGAAGAGATTTATGAAATTTTAAATGAATTGCCTGAAGACAATAACGTAATTGTTCTTTTTTCCAATGGAAACATCGATGAAAAAGTAGGACGAATTAAAGATATCTTAAAATCCCATTAAAAACTTGACTTTTGATTGATATGTGATATATTAGATATCAGGAGGAAAAAATGGGAAATGGACCTCTTAATTACAAATCTCTTAAAGAACAGGTATATGAATTTCTGAGAGAACAACTCAGCACGGGACAACTTCTTCCAGGCTCTTTCATAAATCTTGAAAAGATATCCAGAGACCTTAGAATAAGCAAAACTCCCTTGAGAGAAGCTCTAATACAGCTTGAACTTGAAGGTTTTGTGAGAATCCTGCCAAGACGAGGTGTGATTGTGAACGTTCTTACATTGAATGACATAAAGGACTTTTATCAGATAATCGGAGCTTTAGAGGCGTCGGCAGTATTGAATTCCTCTCACAAAATAAAGGAATCTCACATTAAAAAGATGGAAAAACTTAACAGAGAAATGAAAAAGGCAATAGATAAAGACGATTTTGACACATATTACGAGAAAAATCTTGAATTTCACAATACATATCTGAATCTATGCGAAAATACTCACCTTTTGAAAACAGTAAATGTTTTGAAAAAGAGATTATATGACTTCCCTCGCCAGAAGGGTTATCTAAAAGAATGGGAAGAGGCTTCCATCAAAGAGCATGAAAAATTTCTGGAATTTCTTAAGGAAAAGAATCCAAAACTTGCAGCAGATTTCATAAGGGATGTCCATTGGTCCTTTGAAGTTCAGAAAAACTACATTATCAAATACTACCCTCTGGAAGAATATCAGAAAAGACTGAAAGAAGCTCTTGGAGATAGATATGAGGAGGAAATCTTTGCTTAAGGGAATGATCTTCGACATAAAGAGATATGCCATCCACGATGGTCCAGGTATAAGAACTACTATTTTCTTTAAGGGATGTCCCCTCCATTGTCCATGGTGTCACAATCCAGAGGGAATAAAAATGGAAAAGGAAATCATTTTCTGGGAGGACAGATGTATAAAATGTGGAGACTGTGAAATTGTGTGTCCTGAAAAAGCAATAACTCTTTCAAACAAAGGATTCCCAGAAATAAATATCGAAAAATGCACCCTTTGTGGAGAATGTCTCAAAGTATGTCATCCGCAGGCCATCGAAGTGGTCGGAAAAGAAATGAGTGTTGAGGAAGTCATGACAGAAATAGAAAAGGACCTTATTTTTTATGACCAGTCAGGAGGAGGTGTAACCTTTTCAGGTGGGGAGCCTCTAATGCAACCTGAATTTTTAAAAGAACTGCTCAAACGGTGTAAGGAAAGATATATACACACAGCTGTTGATACAACGGGATATGTAAACCGCAAAAAGCTTATAGAAGTGACGGAATATGTCGACCTTTTCCTTTACGACCTGAAACTTATGGATAGCAAAATGCACAAATATTACACTGGTGTTTCGAACGAGCCAATTCTTGAGAATCTTAAGGAATTATCCCGAATGGAAAAGAACATAAACATAAGGATTCCGGTAATTCCTGGCGTAAACGATTCCAGTAAAAACATCAATAAAACAGGCGAATTCCTTGCATCCCTTCCTTTTCCTCCCATGGTGAGTTTGCTGCCATACCACAATTCTTGGCTTAACAAATTCAAAAAATTAAATATGAAATGGAAACCTTATATAGCAAAAAAACCGGATAACGAAAAAATGGAGGAAATTAAGCATAAACTGGAAAAATTCGGGATAAATGTCAAAATAGGAGGTTAAAAATGACCGAAAGAGTGAAAAAATTAAGAGAAAAAAGCGTAAGAACTGAACCATATGTATCAAGTGAAAGAGCTGAGCTTGTAACAGAATTCTACAAATCAGGAATTCCTGAAAGGGTGTCTACACCTATAGCAAGAGCTCTTGCTCTGAAATACATTATGGAACACAAGAAAATCTCCATAGACGAAGGGGAACTCATAGTGGGGGAAAGAGGTCCTGCCCCCAAAGCTACTCCAACTTATCCAGAACTCACCACCCACAGTCTCGAAGACTTTGAAATTATGAGCACGAGGGATAAAACACGTTTTGCAGTGAGCGAAGAGGTAAAAGAAGTCTATAGGGAAAAAATCATACCATTCTGGAAAGGAAAAACCATGAGGGAAAAGGTATTTAGTGCGATGTCAAAAGAATGGCACGATGCGTTTGGAGCAGGAGTATTCACAGAATTTATGGAACAGCGCGCTCCGGGACACGCCATTATGGACGACAAAATTTACCGGATGGGGATGGAGGACTTCAAAGCAAAAATAGACCGCAAACTCGCGGAACTTGACTACCTCAATGACCCCGAAGCGTACAAAAAGGAACAGGAGCTAAAAGCCATGAAAATAGCTGCGGACGCTATAATAATTCTCGGCAAGCGTTATTCAAAGCTTGCAAGAGAGATGGCTGAAAAAGAAAGCGACCCAAAGAGAAAAAAAGAGCTGGAGAAAATCGCAGAAGTTTGTGACCGCGTCCCAGCATATGCTCCAAGGGACTTTTGGGAAGCTCTTCAGATGTACTGGTTTATTCATCTTGGAGTAATAACCGAGCTCAATCTTTGGGATTCATTTAATCCAGGACGTTTAGATCTTAATCTATATCCTTTTTATAAGAAGGACCTTGAAGAAGGAAAAATCACAAGGGAGTTTGCAAAAGAACTTCTGGAATGTTTCTGGATAAAATTCAATAACCACCCAGCTCCTCCGAAGGTAGGGATTACAGAAGAACAGAGTGGGACATATCAGGACTTTTCCCTTATAAATGTAGGCGGACTAACAAAGGATGGGTCCGATGCTGTAAATGAGCTCTCTTACCTCATTCTGGACGTTCTTGAAGAAATGGAATTAATGATGCCAAGTACTTGCGTTCAGCTCAGCAAAAAGAATCCCGATGCTTTTCTTAAAAGAGCCATAAAGGTAGTAAAAAAGGGATTTGGACAGCCATCATTTTTCAATACAGATGCCATAATAATGGAATTTCTCAGGCAGGGAAAAACTATAGAAGATGCTCGACTTGGAGGACCCAGCGGTTGTGTAACAATAAGTGCTTTTGGAAAAGAAAGCACTACACTTACGGGGTATATGAATTGGCCAAAAATCCTTGAAATTACGCTCAACAATGGAATTGACCCGAGAACCGGGAAAAAAGTAGGAATAGAAACCGGAGACCCAAGAACCTTTAAAACTTATGATGAGCTGTTTGAAGCCTACAAAAAGCAGTTGAAATATTTTGTGGACCTCAAGATAAAAGGAAACAATGTAATAGAAAGATTGTATGCAGAATATATGCCATCACCTTTCATGTCACTTCTCATAGACGACTGTATAGAAAAGGGAAAGGATTACCACGATGGAGGACCTCGTTATAATTCCACATACATTCAGGGCGTTGGAATAGGAACAATAACGGATTCCCTTGCTGCAATAAAATATTGGGTTTATGACAAAAAGAAAATATCAATGGAAAGATTGCTGAACGCTCTGAAAAATAATTTTGAAGGGGAGGAAAAATTAAGGCAGATGCTCATGAATGAGGCACCAAAATATGGGAATGACGATGACTATGCTGACGAGATAGCCAAGCAAGTCTTTGAAGCCTACTTCGAAATCCTCGACGGAAGACCCAACACAAAGGGAGGAAAATACAGAGTCAATCTTTTACCTACAACAGTTCACATATACTTCGGGAAAGTGACCGGAGCAACAGCAAACGGCAGAAAAGCAGGGGAACCACTGTCCGATGGAGTATCACCAAGTCAGGGAGCTGACAGACACGGACCTACAGCGGTAGTAAAATCCGTGTCAAAATTCGACCATATAAGGACAGGTGGAACTCTTCTAAACCAAAAATTTACTCCAAGCCTTTTAAAAGATGAAGAGGGGATTGACAAACTTGCTCAGTTGGTGAGAACCTATTTCAGGTATGATGGACATCATGTTCAGTTCAATGTTATCAGTGCAGAAACTCTCCGGGACGCTCAAAAGAACCCTGAAAAATACAGAGACCTTATTGTCAGGGTGGCCGGATACAGCGATTACTTTGTCAACCTTGGAAAGGACCTTCAGGATGAGATAATAGCCAGAACCGAGCATGAAAGTTTCTAATACCAGCATTTAATTTAAGGAGGCAATAAATGTTCAAAACAGAAATTTACGTAAAAAGAAGAGAAAAATTAAGAGAACTCGTAAAAACCGGTGTCGGGCTTTTCCTGGGAAACGATACTGTCCCCATGAATTATCCAGCTAACACTTATCCTCATTTCAGGCAGGACAGTTCATTTCTTTACTATTTCGGGCTGGACGAACCCGGTTTAGCTGCAATCATTGATTTCGACGAAGGAAAGGAAATCCTTTTCGGAACTGATGTGGGAATCGAGGAAATAATCTGGATGGGGTATTTACCCCCTCTCAAGGAAAAAGCTGAAAAAATTGGAGTAAAGGAAATCTCCCCTCCCAATAAACTCGAAGAATTCCTTAAAAATGCTCTGGAAAAGGGGAGAAAAATTCACTATCTGCCACCCTATAGAGGTGAACACCTTGTAAAACTTTTCAATCTTCTTGGAATAAAACCCGAAGAAGCTGGTAAAAAAGCCTCTGTAGAGCTCATAAAAGCAGTAGTAGAGATGCGCTCTGTGAAACAACCTGAGGAAATTGAGGAAATTGAAAAAGCGATGGAAATCACTAATGAAATGCACCTACTTGCTATGGAAACCGCAAAACCAGGAATGTACGAAAGGGAAATAGCTGGAGCCATGGAAGGCTTTGTTATACAAAAAGGTTCTTACCTTTCTTTCCCTATAATATGTACCATTCACGGAGAAATACTTCACAACACTTCCCAGGAAAATGAACTAAAAGAAGGACAACTTCTACTGGTTGATGCTGGTGCTGAATCTCCGCTCCATTATGCAGGTGATATGACGAGAACCTTCCCTGTAGGTAAAAAATTCTCACAAAAACAAAAAGAGATCTACAGCATCGTTCTTAAAACCCAGCTTACCGCAATAGATGCCATCAAACCAGGGATTATGTATAAGGAAATTCACCTTCTTGCTGCAAAAACAATAGCTCAGGGTCTCAAGGAGCTTGGGCTTATGAAGGGCGATGTAGAAGAAGCAGTGGCAAATGGGGCTCATGCGCTCTTTTTCCCACACGGACTTGGACACATGATGGGACTTGATGTTCATGATATGGAGGGTCTGGGAGAAGACTATGTGGGTTATAATCACACTGTAAAGAGAAGCGACCAATTTGGCCTTGCATATCTGCGACTTGCCAAAGAGTTAAAGCCAGGATATGTGTTAACAGTGGAACCGGGAATTTATTTCATTCCCGCTTTAATCGACCAGTGGAAAGCCCAGAAAAAGCATGAAGCATTTATAAATTACAATAAAGTTGAAGAATACAAAAATTTCGGTGGAATTAGAATAGAAGATGATGTTCTTGTAACAGAAGATGGCCACCGTGTTCTGGGAAAATATGTTCCAAAGGAAATAGATGATGTGGAAGCTGTAAGGTCTAAACAGGTGTAAAAAATGCCTCTTAAATGGAGCCCTCCTCCCTCCTGGAAGGTAATTAGAACAGTGGATGCCCACGCTGCCGGAGAACCTCTAAGGGTGATAATCGAAGGACTTCCAAAAATTCCTGGAACTACAATTCTGGAGAAGAGAAAATGGGTTAAGGAAAACATTGACCATTTAAGAAAGGCACTTATGTGGGAACCAAGAGGACATGCGGACATGTACGGGGCCATCATAACTGACCCAGCCTCTCCTGATTCTGACCTGGGCGTCTTATTTCTTCACAACGAAGGATACAGTACTATGTGCGGTCACGGTATAATAGCTCTGACTACAGCAGTTCTGGAAACAGGGATGTTTCCGATAAAAGAACCTGAAACCATTCTCAAAATCGATACACCTGCTGGAACTGTGATTTCACATGCCCGAATAAAGGATAAACGGGTAAAAAGTGTCTATTTTCACAATGTTCCCGCATTTGTTCTCGCCCTGGATGAAGAAGTAGATGTGCCAGGGATAGGAAAGATAAAATACGATATAGCCTTTGGTGGTGCCTTCTATGCTTTTGTTAAAGCGCAAGATGCTGGGGTAAAATGTGGTCCTGAATTCTATCGTCAACTTATAGAAAGAGGCATGGCGATTAAAAGAGCAGTTATGGAGAAAAAAGCTATTGTTCACCCTTTCGATTCGGACCTCAGTTTTCTCTATGGGACAATCTTTATTTGCCCACCACAGGAAAAAACCTCTCACAGTAGAAATGTGTGCATTTTTGCGGATGGAGAAGTTGACAGAAGCCCTACAGGAACCGGCGTAAGTGCAAGACTTGCTCTGCATTATGTAAGAGGTGAAATAAAGATAGGCGAACAGATCATAATAGAAAGCATCATCGGCACAAAATTTGCCGGGAGAGTGGTTGACAGGGTAAAATTTGGACCTTACGATGCTATCATACCAGAGGTCGAAGGTAGTGCTTATATAACCGGAAAACACGAATTTATACTCTACCCTGAAGACCCTTTAAAATATGGATTTTTCCTGAGATGAGAAAAGAAAAAATTATTTTCCTTTCTGCTGAAGACATAAGAAATTTGGTATCTATGAAAGAGGCCATTGATGCTGTTGAAAGTGCCTTTCTGCAGTTATCATATGGCAAGGCTGTTGTTCCCATGCGAACCACTATCAATATTCAGGAAAAGGACGCAACCTCACTCATTATGCCAGCTTATCTTCCTGAAGAGAACCAGATAAGCCTTAAGTTGATAAATCTTTACAACCAAAATCCTGAGAAAGGACTCCCTCTTGCTTATTCACTGGTAATTCTGGCAGATGGAGAAACGGGAAAGCCTCTGGCGGTAATGGATGGGGGTTCCCTCACAGCTATAAGGACAGGAGCAGCTTCAGGGGTAGCCACCAAATACCTTGCAAGGGAAGATTCATCTGTTGCAGCAGTCTTTGGAGCAGGGGTTCAGGGCAGAACACAACTTGAAGCTCTATGTAATGTCAGAGACATAAAAAAAGCATATGTATTTGACATTTCTAAAGAAAAAGCCAAAAACTTTGCTGAAGAAATGGGGAAAAAACTATCAATCCCCGTTTATGTTGCCGATTCATATTCTGTGCTTCAAGAAGTTGACATTTTAAGCACAGCTACCACATCAAAAGAACCCGTGTTTTCCCCTGAATTCATAAGACCAGGTACCCACATAAATGCTGTTGGTTCCTATAAACCCAGCGGCAGAGAAATTCCCGAAGAAATTGTGAGCAAGGCAAAACTTGTCGTTGACCACAGAGAATCATGCCTTGAAGAGGCAGGAGATATTTTAATTCCCATTAAAAAGGGCCTTTTTGACGAATCCCATATATTCGCTGAAATAGGAGAAATAATAGCAAGGGAAAAACCGGCAAGAGAAAACCGGGAAGAAATAACATTTTTTAAATCCGTGGGAAATGCAGTTCAGGATCTCGTAACCGCAAAAATTGCTTATGAAAAAGCCCTGAGAACTTCCACTGGATTTACAATAACCCTGTAGAATGGAAGAAAGAACAAGAACTCTCAGATCTGACGCTTTACTTCTCCTTGCAGCTGCAATATGGGGTTTTGCATTTGTTGCTCAGAGAGCAGGTATGTGGTATATAGGACCTTTTACCTTTAATGGGATAAGGTTTGCCTTGGGAGCTGTGACACTTATACCTTTTGTCAGGATAGACAAAAATTCGTGCAGGCTTTATGAAAAAAGAATATTTTCCCCTGGTATTCTTGCTGGCCTTGCTATCTTTGCCGGGGTTTCTTTTCAACAAATCGGACTTCTCTATACCACTGCAGGAAAAGCAGGATTTATAACAGGGCTTTACGTAATTATTGTTCCAATTATAGGAATTTTTCTGGGAAAAAGAACCGGAATCGGTGTATGGCTGGGAGCCATACTTGCAATTATTGGTATGTATTTTCTCAGCATAAAATCCAATTTCACAATGGACAGGGGAGACTTTCTTGTCTTCATAGGTGCCTTCTTCTGGGCAATTCATGTCCATCTGATCGGTCATTTCGCTCCAAAAGTAAGCCCCATAAAACTTGCATTCCTTCAATTTTCCACGGTTTCAATTTTAAGTTTGTCAGTAGCATCTATATCAGAAAAAATCCTGCTCTCAAACATTGTTAAGGCATGGCTCCCACTGATTTATGCTGGCGTTTTCTCTGCCGGCATAGCTTATACTGTCCAGGTAATAGCCCAGAGAGAAGCTCATCCTTCCCATGCAGCAATTATCCTCAGCCTGGAGGCTGTTTTCGCCGTACTTGGAGGATGGCTTATCCTTCAGGAAACTTTGAACTTAAAGGAAGGGCTGGGATGTGTCCTAATGCTTTCAGGAATGATAGTTTCCCAGATTTATCTTGCTTCTTCAGAAAGAAAGAGGAAGTCCTCAAATGAACAAAAATGAGATACTAAAAAGAATAATAGAATTAGAATACCAGATGTTTGAAAAAGTGAGAGCTTCCAACAAGGAATGCAAGGACCGCCCCAATACTTTTAAAATAACAAGAGAAGCAAGGTTTTATCCCTTTTCAGAGAAAACCCTTTTGTCATACCTCAAAGACCTTAAAGATGCCTGCCAGAATGGACGGAATTTGCTCGAGGAAAAATACGCACGTATGGACAATTTAATTCCGCCTCTTCCTGAGAGTTCTTTGATAAAAAAAATAGTTGAAATTGAAGTTAGATGGGTAAAAGAACTCAGAGAAAAATATCCGTTTGTCTTTTCTTTTAATACAGAAAAATTCTCCGCATATTTAAAAGCCGAACTTGAAACATTTTCTTTTGAAACTCTACAGCTCTATTTCAAAGACGTAGTTTCTGCCACAGGGCAGGGTATAAACCTTGCAGAAGTTAGCTATAACTATCTTTTTACAAGAATAGGCATGGGAACCCTTGAAGAACTAAACAAAAGG
>JAGHBF010000107.1 GCA_021161165.1 Candidatus Aminicenantota bacterium | reverse complement strand
TATAATCCAATGCTGAGAGAATATCAATTGAAATGGAAACTATTTCATTTAAAGGAAGAGGTGCTCTCTCTCTGAAATTATTTCCTTTAAAGTTTTACCCTCTATAAATTTCATCAGTATATAAGCCCTATTGCCATAAAACCCCACATCGTAAATAGGAACAATATTTGGATGCTCAAGTTCAGCATACATCTGCAAAGGAATATCCACAATTTGGACAGACGTCTATATTCTCTGGAACCTCTTTACCACAAGAAGGACACCTCACCATGATAAAATATTAGGACCAATCAGAGTAAGTGTCAATTAAAGTAAAGGCTAAAGTTGACTATAAGAGTACAATATAATTATAAATGAGTGAAATTTCAGCCGATCTTTTCAAAATTTTGTTGCTTGGCGGCTCAAAATGGGTTATTGAAAACAGGGAAGAACTCAACAGGATAAATCGGTTCCCTGTAGCGGATTCAGATACAGGCACAAATCTATCAACCACCCTCTTTGCTGTATATCAAAGCATATTAAACAGGAATTTTTCTACAACAAAGGAATTAATAAAAGAAGCAGCAAAACAGGCATTTATCAATGCAAGAGGCAACTCCGGAGTTATAATAAGCCAGTATTTTTCTGCGCTTTCAAAATATTTAAAAAAGGAATACCTTGAAATAAAGGACCTTGCTGTGTCATTTAAAAAAGCTTACCATGAGGTCCTTGATTCAATGGAAAATCCAATAGAAGGAACCATTCTGACAGTAATGAAAGATATAGGAAACGAAGCTGAAAAATTACATAACATTGGTATTCGTGAATTCCTTTCAAAGCTGGTTGAAAAGGCGAAAATTTCAATGGAAAGAACCAGGGAAATGCTCCCGGTTTTAAAGAGAGAAGGTGTAGTTGATTCAGGAGCAAAGGGATTAGTCCTTTTTCTTGAAGGTATGAAATTAGCACTTGAAAACAAGATAGATTTACATAGAATTGACTTTAATCCTATGTCCACTTCAGATAGCAACGAATCTGGCCTATATTGTACAGTTATTACTATTAAAACCAGAGCAAAACAGGAAGAGATTTCAAGAAGGATTGCTATATATGGAAATTCTATTATAATTTCAGGCTTTGAAAATCTTTTAAAAGTTCATATACATACCTCTTCTCCGGAAAAGGTCAGGGAAACACTTTCATCAATGGGGGAAATAATCAGTTCTTCCCAGGAATTAATCATAGAGACAGAAGATTCTGAACGGGAAATAGGTATTATTGTAGACTCTGCTCTTGATATACCAAGAGACCTTGCGAAAAAACTTAAAATAGAAGTTATCCCCCTGGGAGTTATAATTGATGGAAAAATTCTGAAGGACCAGGAAGAAATCTCAAGAGAAATAATAGCTTCTAAGTTAATTGAGAAAAAGGAAGTATCATCTTCACTCCCTGCACCTTCAGATTTTATAAGAACGTATTCAAAATTGAAAAGGCGACATGAAATTTTACTCTCTTTTCATTTGAGTCATAAAGTGAGCGGAACTTATAATCTTTCCAAGTCTATAGCCAGAAAACTTGGGATAAATGCACACGTAATCGATACTAAAAATTTCAGTCTTGGAGGAGGCCTGAAAGCATTATATGCTGTGGAGCTTATAGATAAGGGAGTCTCACTGAATAATGTATTGAAAATTATAAACGAAATTGAATCTCATACCTTTGTTCTTGTTGACGATTTAACATACGGGATAAAAGGAGGTAGGGTAAAACCCTGGAAAGGAAAACTTCAAAAATACCTCGGGCTCGGGATAATAATGGGATTTTCTGATAAAAAAGAGGGCCTTTATCTTAAGGCAGCAGCACCGGGGAAAACTTTATCTTTGAAGTTACTGAAGCGAAAAATCATAAAGGAGCTTTCCAGGGGAACTTACGACATTGGAATAGCTTTTACCAGAGAAGACCCCATAATAGAAAACATAGAAAATTTCCTGCGGGAAAATGTTAAAGTCAGAAAATTAATAAAAAGCATAACCTCTCCTGCCATAATGGTGCACGCAGGACCATCTGCTTTTGGTGTTTTCGCAATAAGAATCGATTAAAGGCTATTTATTGCTCTCTACCACAGCATCCATGAGTCTATCCAGGTAATCAGGAAAAACAGAGGTGATCCTTATCCAGTTAGGGGTAAGTGGTATCGCCAGGGGGTCTTCCAGGAACTGCTCACAGGCTATTTTAAGTGCACTGTCAAAAGTCTCAACTGCCATTTCCTCCTCGTTTCTATCGTAGAAAAGCCCATTTATCATTGCATCTGCATGAAATCTTGCTATCATGTCCTCTGCTATTCTCAAGTAAGTTGTTCTAAGGGTAAGCAATCTTCCCTCATTGACTATAACTCCTCTTGCTGCAAGGTTTCTAAGAAGATTTACAGCGATGTCAATTGACATTTTGTGTAGCCCTTTATTTGGGTCCTCTCTTGAAAGTTCCTGATGTTTATGGTCATATCTTTCACAGAGTTCAACCTGTATTACCCTCTTTATGGCTACATTTCTGTATACTTCGCTTAAAATTCCTATTTCAAGTCCCCAATCTCCGGGTATTCTTATCATCCTTGCGAGGTCAGCCTTTAGGGCAAATTCTCCGGCAAGTGGATAACGGAAGCTGTCAAGATAATTGAGAAATGGATGATCACCAACTATTGCTTTCAGTGCTCTTATCAGAGGAACGACAAATAGTCTTGTTACTCTTCCATGAATCTTATGGGAAAACCTCGCATAGAATCCTTTACTGAATTCAAAGTCTATGTTGGGATTCATTACAGGATAAATCAATCTTGAAAGCATTGTTCTTGAGTAGGTGATTATATCGCTATCGTGAAGAGCTATAACATCCGCTTCCTTCTGGCCGAGCAAAAGCCCAAACCCAAACCAAACTGCTCTTCCCTTTCCATCTGGACCTACATACAAACCTGCATCTTCAAGTTCCTGAATTAAACCTCTCACCTCGGGATGTTCAAGCCAGAGAAGGGTAATTCTATACGGATATTCCTTAATTTCGGATTTTACTCTTTTAAAATCTTCCTCGGTAGCTTTTCCCAGCACTATCAGAACCTGATGGATATACTCTACTCCTCTTAGTGTTTCAAGAATATTTTTCATAGGTGGCTTTTTATAGTCTTCGTATGTTGCTGGAATGAGAATTGCTGTTCTTATGTATTTTGAATATTTTGTAAGTTCTTTCTCTATTTTTTCAGTACCTTTCTCCCCCAGAAGATGTAATGTGGTAATAGAACCAGTTTGATGAAGATCAGCCATCATACCTCCTTTAAATGCTTTCTAAAAGGTCAAAAATCGCTTGATTCCAGGCTATCGGACCCTCGTTCATGTAAATTTTAGCATGGGGTAAAGCTTTTTTCAATTTATTAAGGTAGGGATTGCCTGTTCCAGAAACTACAATGGGAATATCCACAAATGAAAGCATTTCAAGGTCATTGAGACTATCTCCCAGCCCTATCTTTTTTGCTTTATTAAATTTGTCTCCCATAAAATCAAACATTTCCCTGATTGCGTCCGCCTTTGTGTGTCGCCCTGATATATGAAGAAATCTACCCCCTTCCTGTATAAGATATTTCTCTTTCCGTGCCATCCTTTGAAGCTTTTTCTTTTCCCCAAGAGAACCCTTAAGAAGAATAAAAGGCAGGTCAAATTCTCTTTCCCGGGCAAGAATTGCGAGTTCCAGAGGTAAACCTGTTTCCTTTGCCAGCTCTTCTGGTTGAAAATCAAGGAAGGTCTTAATTGGAACTTCATATTTTTTTGAAAAACTGTAAAGAAAATCGTAGAGTATTTGAGCAGGCACTCCAAGGTCTATCTCAAAAAATTCAGAATCGAGTTTCTCCCCCTTGAAATTCTCGTAAAAAACTCTGGGAATATAAATCCCCCCTCCATTTTCAACTATAAAAGGGTCTTTAATCCCTATTTTTTCTTGAAAAGAAACAGTCTCTCCAAGAGTTTTGCTTGTACAGAATATAATAGGGACTCCTCTGCGCTTTAATTCCTCAATAGCCGGGAGTGCTGGAGTAAAATCATATTTATACTTACTTAAAAGAGTGTTATCGAGGTCAGTTATTACAATTAATTCCATAAAAAAATGATACTCCGAAAAACGAGGATTTTAAAATTCGCTAACCTTTTTAATCCCTGGACTTTTTCTCTTTTTTTATTGAAATTTCAAAGGAGAGTGCACAGGACCCTCCATCCGGGTCTTCTGCCACCACGGTGAAGGTATATTTACCTTCCTTCTTCGGAATCTTCCATTTTAAAACGTTTTCTTCAAGCTTGGCTCCTTTGGGAGCTTCCTTAAGGAGAATTTTCAAGCTCTCAGGGGGATCATCATCATCCCTTACCTCCACCGTATAAGTATACAATTCCCCGGGTTTCAGGCCCTGTGCAGATGGGGGGGAGCTAATTATTTCGGGGGGAATGTCAGCAACCCTGTATCTTAAACTCTCCTTGTAATCGATAACATTGCCGTCTTTATCTTTAATGTAAACCCCTGCCCATATAAAATCACCTTTTTTGAAATTTCCAGCGCTGAATGTAGGAAAATCTACCCTGAACTCATTTCCGTTTACAAACCATACATATTCGAAGTGATATCCCTCGGGTAGATATTCTGGAACTACTTCTACCTCTGCGTCGGTTTTCTGCGTTATAACCGCAGGTATCAAATAAACTCTTTCAATCTTGGGTTGAGCCAGACTAACTCCACCTAAAAGAAAAATAAATAGAAGAAATATGACTAACCTTCTCATATTAGTACTCCCCATAGAACATTGCAAGGCTTGCTGTATCTATGGTCTTGGATGAAATTAGATGGTTATTTCTATCGTAAAGTTCTCCGGTAACATAAAACTGGACAGCCAGAAAATGAAATCCCTCTCCCATGGAAACTCCAGGAGGAAACGGAGGGACAAATTCTCCCATTATTCTCGGATTGGAGAGCTGATCCGTGCCCGTAGGCTGTGGAAGGTAAAAATGAGACCTTCTTCCATCTGGAAGATTTGCATACTGGTTCATATTGGAAATAACTTGAGAAAATTCCCCGGTAGGAGGGGCCTTTGCTATCTCCGCGTATCCGTAATTAGCGCCACCATCAGCTATGTAAAAAGCTGAAATAGCTCTCTGAACATAAGATACAGTTTTCATTTCAGTATGAGCCATAGTTATACCAACAGCACTTATAAGTGCAAGAACCAGAACTGCCATTAAAGTAAGAATAAATATACTTCCTTTTTCTTTCATTTTTCCTCCTAATAAACTGAGAAAAAGTTTCTTACTGTAAAGGTACTGTGTAGCTGTATTAATTGCATCCTGTTCCATGGATCACCTGTCAGAGTTAAACTGTCACGGTCTCCTGCTGCCCTTAAAACCATTTGATTCTGAAACTTTTCTCTAAATCTCTCAGTGACTCCAGAAATTGTTATTTTTACTCCCGTTGCCTGCTTAAGAATTATAATGGGATAAAG
>JAGHBF010000133.1 GCA_021161165.1 Candidatus Aminicenantota bacterium | reverse complement strand
TCTTAACAAAAATTTAAGTAAATTTTTTGCATTTTACCAGAAAAAATTTAGATTTTCAAGAAATAAATAAATTCAGAAAATTATCAATCTATATACCTCTTCACCTAAACGAGGAGTAGACCTTCAATCCCCCACTTCTTCATAAATAGTCACATCACCCTTCATGAAAAACGAAAAAGTAGTTCTTCAGGTTTAACCTGACGAATATTTTTGTGGTATACTTGCTTCGTGAAAAAATTTGCCAAATACCTGGAAATAGCTGCTGATACTTTGCTTTTCGTATTTTTTGTACAGGCTTTTGTGGTTCAAGCATTTGTTGTACCCACTTCATCCATGGAGGATACTCTACTCATAGGAGATCACTTGCTGGTAAACAAACTCTATTACGCTCCCTATAAGACAAAAATAGAAAAATTCCTTCTCCCAATAGGTACAGTAAAAAGAGGAGACATAGTTGTTTTTCGCTTTCCGAAAGATCCAAAATTCGACTATGTAAAAAGAGTAATCGGACTTCCTGGAGATACAGTAGAGGTAAAAGACGGACATGCCATTGTAAATGGGAAAGAAATAGATGGGCCTTATGTAAGATTTAAGCCTACCCCCTATGTCCCACCGGATTTTGGACCAGTTATAGTTCCTCCTGGCCATCTTTTTGTAATGGGAGATAACAGGAATAATTCTTACGATTCAAGATTCTGGGGTTTTCTTCCAATGAATCATTTAAGAGGTAGGCCCTGGATTATATACTGGAGTCTGAAGAAAACCACCCGTGAATATAGCTATCCTACCATCTTTCACTGGCTGTGGGGAATGATCAAATCATTGGTGGAAACACCTTTCAGGACAAGATGGAAAAGAATATTGACAATTCCTCATTGATCGAAATAAAACCCATAGGCATAATAAAAACCCCTTACAAACGCAAAGCTCCTTACCAACCAGTCCAGGAAGAGGAGGAATTTTATCTGGAAATCTTTCCTGAATACATGGATGGATTAAAAGAGCTGGAGACCTTCAGGTATATTTACGTTATTTTCTATATGGATAGGGCAAAAGGACCAAAACTAATTGTTGAACCTCCGTGGGCCGGAGGAATTAAAGTAGGACTTTTTGCGTCGAGATCCCCTAACAGGCCAAACCCTATCGGGATAAGCGTTGTAAAGGTAAAAAAAATAGCAAAAAACCGGGTATACATTTCTTCCATGGATGCCCTGGACGGAACCCCTCTAATAGATATAAAACCTTACATAAAACACCTTGACTCAAAAGACGATGCGAACCTTGGCTGGGTAGAAAACATAGAAGACAAGGAACACCTTATTCTCCATTTAAAAGGAATTCCTCATGATTATTGAGTATAATATTTCTTGGGGGTTATCTTGAGAATATTAACTCTGGAGAAAATTGACGTTTTAAAAACAGGAATACTTTTTGCCGTAATAAACGGCTTATTGGGTCTTATTGTTTTACTCCTGTATGGAGCCATAGGAGCAGCACTGATAAAAAAAGCCAATCCTGCATTTGCGGCACTGGGAGTAATATTAATTATTTTCATCCCTTTATTTTATGCAATTTTGGGTTTCATTATGGGCATTTTGGGAGCTCTTATCTTAAATCTCGCTCTCAATATTACCAGAGGTGTTCCTATATACTTTAAAGAGGAAACACCGGAGGAGAAATTAAAGGAGGTGAAATATGAAATACAAGCCAGTTAAAGCACCCCGGGGAAGTCAGCTCTCAGCCAAGAGCTGGCATCAGGAAGCAGCTATAAGAATGCTGCTAAATAACCTTGACCCCGAGGTCGCGGAAGATCCCGAAAACTTAATTGTATACGGGGGAACGGGAAAGGCAGCAAGAAGCTGGGAAGCTGTGTGGGCTATTATTGACACTTTAAAAAATATGGAAAATGACGAAACCCTTCTCGTCCAGTCCGGAAAGCCCGTTGGGGTGTTTAAAACTCACGAATGGGCTCCAAGGGTAATAATTGCAAATTCAAATCTGGTTCCTAAATGGGCAACATGGGAATACTTCCATCATCTTGAAAAACTCGGACTTATTATGTATGGTCAAATGACAGCAGGTTCCTGGATATACATTGGAACTCAGGGAATTCTTCAGGGAACCTATGAAACCTTTGCAGCTGCGGGCAGGAAAAAATTTGGGATAAATGACCTTAGAGGCAAACTAATAGTTTCAGGAGGATGTGGAGGAATGAGCGGAGCTCAACCGCTGGCTGCAACAATGAACAACGCCACATATCTTGCTGCAGAAGTGGCAGAAGAAAGAGCTCAAAAAAGGGTTAGAACAAAATATCTGGATGAAATAGAATACAACCTTGATGCAGCAATAGACAGAGCTCTCGAATACAAGGAAAGGGGAATAGCTAAAAGTATTATATGGATAGGAAATGTTGTCGAACTCTTACAGAGGCTCGTTGATAGAAAAATTACTCCTGACCTTCTCACAGACCAGACTTCAGCCCATGATCCCTTAAATGGATACGTCCCTGAGGGGCTTTCTTATGAGCAGGCCATTGAGTTGAGAAAAAAGGACCCCGACGAATATCTTAAAAGGTCCTATAAAACAATGGCCAAACACGTGAAACTTATGATTGAGCTCCAGAATAGAGGTGCTGAAACCTTTGACTACGGAAATAATCTTCGCGGAAATGCTCTTGCGGGGGGTTTTGTGAAGGAGGAAGAAGTAAGGAATCCAGACGGCAGCTGGAAATATCCTGGTTTTGTGCCGGCTTACATAAGACCTTTATTCTGTGAAGGACAGGGGCCCTTCCGCTGGGCAGCTCTTTCAGGAGACCCAGAGGATATTTACACCCTGGATGAAGAACTTATAAAACTCTTCCCTGAAAAGGAACACATGGTCAGATGGATAAAGCTGGCAAGGGAAAGAGTGGCATTTCAGGGCCTGCCCACAAGAATCTGCTGGCTCGGCTACGGAGAAAGGGACAAGGCTGGTCTTCTTTTCAATAGGCTGGTAAGAGAAGGAAAAGTCAAAGCACCCATAGTGATAGGTAGAGACCACCTTGACACCGGTTCAGTAGCATCTCCTAACAGGGAGACAGAAGCCATGAAGGATGGTTCAGATGCTATCGCCGATTGGCCTCTGCTAAATTTTGCTCTTAATGCAGTAAGCGGAGCATCATGGGTGAGTTTCCACCACGGTGGTGGAGTTGGAATAGGATATGCGCTTCACGCAGGACAGGTTATCGTTGCAGACGGAAGTGAGATGATGGACGTAAGATTGAAGAGGGTTCTTACCAATGACCCAGGGACAGGAATTGTTCGCCACGCGGACGCCGGATATGAAAAGGCAATAGAATTCGCAAAAAAAGCTGGCATTAAGATACCCATGCTTAAATCTTGAAGCTTACCTGCTAATAGTATAAAATTTTACTGTAGATAAAATATTTAAGGGGGCAATATGTCTGGTCATTCTAAATGGCACTCCATAAGGCACAAAAAGGCGGTCGTGGATGCTAAAAGGGGAAAACTTTTTACCAAGTTGATAAGAGAAATAATAATAGCTGCGAGAATGGGAGGAGGAGATCCTGAGAAAAATCCAAGGCTTAGAAAGGCAATAGAAGCGGCAAAGGATGCTAATATGCCCAAAGATAACATAGAGAGGGCTATCAAAAAGGGAACCGGTGAACTTGAAGGAGAAAAATTTGAAGAAGTTACCTACGAAGGATATGGCCCTGGAGGAGTAGCTGTTTTTGTAGAAGCAACCACCGATAATAGAAATAGAACAGCATCTGAAATCAGAAGAATTTTTTCAAAGCACGGGGGCAACCTTGGAGAAAGCGGATGTGTCGCATGGATGTTCAAAAGAAAGGGATATATCGTTATAGAAAAAGATAAAGCACCCTCAGAAGAAGAGCTTTTTGACATAGCAGTAGAAGCAGGGGCAGAAGATGTAAAGGACGATGAGAGTAATTTTGTTATCCTCACAGCCCCAGAAGACCTTTTTGAGGTGGTAAAATCACTTGAAGAGAAGGGCATTGAGATCGCCACAAAAGAACTGGGAATGATCCCTGACACATACATTAAACTTCAGGGAAAAGATGCCCAACAAATGTTGAAACTTATGGAAGAACTTGAAGACCACGACGATGTTCAACATGTGTGGGCTAACTTTGACATTCCTGAAGAAGAAATTGAGAAATTCTCTGAATGAGAATATTAGGGGTTGACCCGGGGCTGAAGAAAACAGGTTATGCTCTTCTTGACAACATGAAACTGTTAAAGTGGGGAATTATAACCTCCAACAGCGATTGGAAAAGCTCTATAGTTGAAATAACGGATGCTTTAGAAAAAAAAATTGCGGATTTAAATCCGCAACACATTGCCATTGAATCCCCTTTCAGTGGAATAAATCCTTCCTCGTCATTTAAACTTGCCCACCTTAGAGGAGCAATTATATACATGGCAAAAAAGCAGGGCATAGAAGTTTATGACTACTCTCCTGCAAAAGTTAAAAAGGTCATTACAGGAAGGGGTAATGCATCAAAAAATGAGGTAAGAAACTTCATAGGAAAAATCTTTAAGCAGATATCAGGATTTGATGAAGCAGATGCCATTGCCATAGCCTTTACACATTTTCTGGAGAAACAACATGATAGAAAGATTAAAGGGTAAGGTTTTAGAAAAAGGAGCAGATTGGGCTGTTATCCAGGTTGCGGGGATGGGATTTTTCTTAAAAATAACAGCTTCAGCCCTGGAAAAAATAACTCCAGGACAAGAAGCAGAAGTTTTCACCCATCTCATAATAAAGGACGAAGAACCAATCCTAATGGGTTTTTCTTCAAAGGAAGAACGTGAGGTCTTCAAAAAATTGCTAAGTGTATCCGGCATAGGCCCAAAAACTGCAATGGCAATTCTCTCAACGATTGGACTTGAGAGCTTCCTGGAAGCTGTGGAAAGGGGCAATGTTTCTGCATTGAGCAGGGTTCCTGGAATAGGGAAAAAGGGAGCTTCCAGAATAATAGTGGAAATGAAAAACTTTATCCCCTCTATGGCAGGTGAATCTGAAGCTGAAATAATTTCAGCTCTCACCAATCTTGGATTTAAAAGGTCAGAGGTTGAATCTGTTGTAAGGGAAATTTCAGGGAAAGGTTTACCCGTTGAGGAAGCTATAAAAGAAGCTTTAAGGAGACTGTCCTAATGGAAATACTTTCACCAAAAAGGCTGGAAGGAGAGGATTCATTCGAAAGAAGCCTCAGGCCAAGAAGTTTTTCTGAATTTATTGGACAAAAAAATGTAGTATCGAACTTAAGGGTTTACGTCTTCGCAGCCAGTAAAAGGGGAGAACCACTGGATCATGTTTTGCTTCATGGACCTGCAGGCTTAGGAAAAACCACTCTTGCCATGATAATAGCAAGGGAAATGGGAGCACGAATAAGGGTCACATCAGGTCCCGCTGTAGAAAGACCAGGAGATCTTGCTTCGATCTTATCCTCTCTTGAAAAGGGAGATGTTCTATTTATAGACGAAATCCACAGGCTCCATCCATCGGTTGAGGAAGTGCTTTATCCCGCAATGGAAGACTTTTCCCTTGACATCGTTGTGGGAAAGGGCACAGGAGCAAGGGACATCAGGATAAAAATTGCACCTTTCACGCTAATAGGAGCAACAACAAGATTTGCAAGACTCACTCCTCCACTACGGAGCAGGTTTGGAATAATAGAAAGAATTGATTTTTACCCTGTGGAAGAAATGAAGGCAATAATTGAAAGAAGCTGTAAAATTCTCCATATTGAAATTGATGAAGAAGCAAAAAGTGAAATCGCCGAGAGATCAAGAGGAACCCCAAGAATAGCCAACAGATTACTTCGCAGAATAAGGGATTTTGCTGAGGTTGAAGGAAACGGGAAGATAACAAAAGAAGTAGCTCTTAATGCCCTTGAACGTCTTAGAATTGACCGTCATGGGCTTGACGAACTGGAAAGAAAGCTTCTTCGCATTTTAGTAGAAGACTTTGGAGGCGGACCTGTGGGGTTAAAAACACTGGCAGCAGCTCTCAAGGAAGAGACTGAAACCATAGAGGAAGTTCATGAGCCGTATTTAATACAGAAAGGTTTTCTGGCAAGAACCTCACGGGGAAGGATGGCAACAGAAAAGGCATATAAACTATTCTCCAAAGGGGTCTCTCTTTTCTGATTTTTCCTGAATACATTATCTTTTTTAACCCTTTCTGCAAGGGACAGACCCCCCTGCGGTATCAGCTCCTGATGGGCTTGTAAAGATGTTTTAATACTAATTCACTAAGTTGAAGTCCTGTCTAAAAGTTCCCGGGCTGTTTTTAAAGCTGATTCACTTGTATCACCTGCCAGCATCCTTGCAAGTTCCTTCAACCTTTCTTCTCCAGAAACTTCCCTTACATATGTATAAGTTCTTCCACCCTTCACCTCTTTTTCAATTACAAAATGCTGGTCAGCAAATGCAGCTACCTGAGGTAAATGCGTCACAACAATAATCTGGCTCCTCTGCGAAAGATCTTTAAGCATTTTCCCCAGGGTATAAGCAGTTCTTCCCCCAATCCCAGTATCTATTTCGTCAAAAATGAATGTTTTACCCTCCTCTGCGTTCAAACTTTTCAGAGCAAGCATTACTCTGGATAGTTCCCCTCCCGAAGCAATTTTTCTTAAGGGTTTAGGTTCCTCTCCCGGGTTCGCTGAAAAGAAAAATTCTCCCTCCTCGAGCCCAAACTCATAGGGTTCGGTTTTTTTCAGGATTACTTCAAAAATTGGTCTCGAAATGGCAAGCTTTTTCAGCTTCTCTTCTGCTTCCTTTTTAAGGATAGAGGCTCCCTTCTTCCTCTTAAAGGAAAGTTCCCCCGCTAATTTTCTGTACTCTTCAAAAAGCGCCTCAAGTTCTTTCTCCAGTTTTTCTTCGATATCCTCCTGTTCCAGCTCCTGGAGCTGTTTTTTCGCCCTGTTTCTGTATTCCAGAATGTCATCTATAGTTTCCCCGTATTTCTTTTTTAATCGCTCTATGAGAGCGAGCCTTTCTTCTATCTCCTCTATATTTCCTTCTGTCTCCTCCAGAACGGAGGATTTTTCACTTATGGCAAAATTCAGGTCAGAAAGAACAGAAAGGAAGGAATCTATCTCTTGAAAATAAGCCTTCATGTCGGCAAAAGAATCACTTAGTTCTTCAAGAGCTGATTTCATACTCCATAGACGGTCTTTTGCACCACCTTCTTCTTCAAGTTCAGCTGAAACCAGGGTGAAAAGTTCTTTCAATCTTTCCCTTTTTAAAATAAATCCCCTTTTTTCTCTTAACTCTTCTTCCTCTCCCGGTCTAAGATTAGCCCTTTCTATTTCGTTTATTTGAAACTGCAGGAAATCCCTTTCCCTTTCCCGCTCCTCTTTTTCCGCCCTTATCCGCTTAAGGGCTGCTTCTTTTTCCTTAATGTTCTCCCAGAGATTTGCCAACCTTTTCCTTAAATCCAAAAGCCCAAGAAATGAATCTAAAAAAAGAAGATGATTAGAAGAATCGAGAAGAAAATAATGGTCTCTCTGTCCAAAAATATCTATTTTGTCTGCCACTGCTTCTGAAAGTTTTTTTAAGGGCACAAGCTCGCCATTAAGAATTCCTTTGGAGCGCGTTTTTCTAATTTCAACGGAAGCTGTTGTATCACCTTCAAACATAACCTCAATCTTAGCGTTTTCCTCACCACTTCTTATTATGTCAGGGTCTCCTTTCCCGCTTAAAAGGAACTTAACCCCCCCCACTATTATGGACTTCCCAGCTCCTGTCTCTCCTGTAAGGACCACAAAACCAGGTTCCAGTTCGAGCTCAGCTTCTTCTATTACTGCTATATTTTTAATTCTAAGATAAGTAATCATAGGAAAAATTATAACCTATATCCAGCTTTTTGAACACGCAGGAGCAATCTAAAGCACACTTGAAAGTCGGGACAGGACAACTTCCCAGGAAAAGTTTTCCCTGACGTATTTTCTTCCCTGTTCCCCCATGTAATTGTAGAGTTCTGGTTCAGTAAGGAGGAGTTCTAAAGCAGAGGCAAAGCTCGGACAATCTTTATATGTCAGACCGGCATTAGAGCGTTCTATATGGCCTTTAAGAACAGGGGACTTTTCATTAACAATACCAGGAACCCCAACAGAAAGGGATTCAAGCAGAAAATAAGAAAAACTTTCAAGAGAAGAAGGATGAACTGTCAGGGTTGATGCTTTAATAGCATCCCATTTAACTCTTTCCGGGAGATACCCCAAGTATCTAATCCTGGGATCTGCTGGAAGCTCCATATTAAGCTTTCCTGCGAGAGCAAAAAGAGATGGTCTGTAGTTCGCGTAGGGAATAAAGCACTCAAGCATTTGGTTACATCCTTTACCTTCATCTATCCTTCCCATATACAGGATAAAAGGAGGATAAAGCAGGAATCTATCCAGGAATAATTTTGTGAAAAACTGGGAAGGAGGCTCTATCCCCGCACCGATAACTTCCCGCCTATTTTCTGCAGGATAATACCTGTCCACAAGCTCCTTCTCCTCTTCAGAAAGAAAAAGGAGGGTGCACGGGATTGTAAAAACCTCCCTCATTATTCCCATATGAAAGGGTGGTTCATCGTGAGCAGTTGGGAAAAGTATCGCGCTTTTGCCCACCTCCTTCAATCCATAATATGTTGGATAGTATAAATACGTAAAGAAAATAACAAGGTCATAGTCCTTATGTTCTCTCGATATTGCCTCTACAAGTTGCGGAGAAACAGGGCCTTGAAGCTCCAGCCAGTATTCCTCCTCTTCCCGGTTTCTCTCTTCGCTAAAAAATTCTTCAGAAAAATGATTAAACTCATCTATATTTCGCTCTTTCTCCACTGGGTATCTCTTTATTCTCACGCCATGAAGGATACTTTCCCCGACTGAATAGTGATTAGCCCATGTAATGTAATCCAGTGCAGTGGTGGTATAAACTGTTATATCCCAACCCCTAATAAAGAGACGCTCAGCATAATCCCTTGCCAGTTTTTCTGCTCCGCCAATGACTTCTTTCCCGTATCTTTGAACAACGAAAGCTGCTCTCATGGATTTATTATACATTAGTTGATAAACTGGTCCCCTAACTACTATAAAATTACAGTTATAAAAGCTTAACTTCGCATCTTCTGAGAAATGTCAAACGTAAAACTATTCTCTCTTATTTACTCCACCTTCTCTTTAAATGTTATTCCCAGGGATTCAAGCTCTTCCAGAGCGGGCTCGTATATTTCCTTGAGCACAGGGATCATAACTCCTCTGGCGGTTATTTTCCCGTCCAGAATCATTTTTACACCTATAGCCGCTGGAAGAGAGACTGTCTGCGCTATTGATGTCTCCTGTCCATAGATACCAAAATCCACAAGAAGAGAAGAGTGCTTTTCCTTTTTCCCGCCAGGAAATTCCGCTTCTATCCTGTGAAGAAGTATATCCATGTCTCTCTCTCCTCTCCTGTACTGCATTTTGCTCCAGAGAAGGTCAACGAGAAGGTCAAGAGGAGATATTTTTGCCCTGTCTATTTTTTCGTCAGAAAGGAGCCCCACCCATTTAAGCTTTTCTATTTCTTTCTCGGTGGCTGAATATTTATCCATGATTACCTTTTCAACATCCGAAGCACTGCATCCAATAAGATCTGCTGTAAACTCCCTGTAAGTTTTTCCACCTGCCCGTTCATCCTCATTTAAATAGCCCATGGCTGAAATTATTGCCCAGAGAGATGACCAGCCAGGATAACGGATGGTTCCTCTGAACATGGTTTTTGCATCTCCTATGTTATAGAGTTTCATGTATGGAATTGAATCTCTGTTCGGGTAGTATTCCATTTCTCCAACACCTTCTATCTCCAGAGGCCAGTGATGCTTGAAGAGTTCTTCTCCCGGGACTTCAATTATTTTCCCATCTTCCATATACCTTGCTGAATTTCTGCCTGCCATTGCAACTCCTCTCGGCGACCACCCGAATTTGTATTTTAAGGGATTGTCCGCAGCTTCTGGAGCAGGAAGAGCTCCACAATAGGAACGAAAAGAGGTTACCCTGCCTCCCCTTGCTTTTATGTCATCAATTATTTTCATGGCAGACATATGGTCAATCCCTGGGTCAAGACCGATCTCGTTAAGGAATATCAGATCTTTGCTCTTGACTTCCTCATCCAGTGCGGCCATCTCAGGTTTAACATAGGAAGTGGTTACAAGGTGCTTTCTGTGTTTAAGGCATGCTTTTGCAACTTTGAGATGGTAAGTATAAGGCAGAAGACTTACCACAACATCTGCCCACTGGACAAGCATGTCAAGAGCGCCATCGTTATCTACTGTCCAGGGGAAAGCCCTTCCCTTTGGGTTTCCCTTTATAAGAGCCTCCGCTTTGGACAGTGTTCTTGATGCCACTGTCACTTCAATACCATCATGTTCCAGAAGATATCTGACCATAGGCCTTGAAACAAGGCCTGCTCCGAGAATTAATACTTTTTTCATCATTCCACTCCTTCTATAAATTTTTCAAGATATTTATAGTCTGGGGTCAATTCTCCCCTGTGAACTATCACTGCTCTTTTAAGTTCCGGAGGAAGATTTAATTTTTCAAAAGGCAACCTGTAATCCGCATTGACAACGGCAGGTATAAAGTTTTTTAGAACATGACTAAAATAAATGGATGCCTCCCTGGGCAATTCTGATGGGAGAATATCCACAGCCAGAATAAGAGGCCCCCTGCCTGTATATCCCTTAATAGCCCTGCCACTTTCTGCATCATAGATAAAAACAGGGTCACCAGGCTCTGTACACTTGATAGTAGCTTCTATCGCACCCTCAACATCGCAACTTATATCTCCAATCACCTTTAGTTTAGGGCTGTCAAGGTAAAGCTTTTTGAGGTCCTCCTTGGTCACGAGACGAGGATATTTTTCTTCCCAGTAAATAGCATTAATAAGAATAGTTAAATAAGGAATATATTTTTTGAATACACTTCTGTATTTATAGGGATTTTTGTAATAATCTTGAAGGTCAAACTCTCCTTCTTTTGGTTCCACCATGTGCCATTCTTTAAAGACCACCTTGTATACGGTTCTGGGGTCTGCAGGAAGCTCAAATATATCATCGGGTTCAATTTCTTTCACAGGAAGAAGGTCTATAATTTCCTGAGCCCCCCTCGACACATTTCCGTACCCGGCAATTCCAATAACGAAGGGGAGAATTTCATAGGGAAGCCCTTCATTTTTTATAACTTCTCCCACAGCTTTTATCTCAGCCTTTGCTTCCTCAAGGGAATTGTATTGGTGAGCAGGCTTTAGTCTTTCAAATGGTGTATCCATGCCTTCTTCTTTTAACCTTTGCCCAAAAGTCCACAGAGTATCTATTGCCCCCGCATATCCTGCAAACACACCGAAAAAGATCAATCTTCTTCCACTGTCATCTGTAACCTTTTCATAATCTATAAGAGTTGTTCCAAGCTCCAGGAGTTTTTTCAGCATTGGCATATTGTAAGGCTGGCCTTTTATGGTGTGTGAAAAAAACATATAAACTTTTTCAGGAAGAAGCTTTGAAGGAGGAATCTCCTTAACTCCAAGAATTACCTTTGCTTCAGAAAGGCCTTCTTTCACCTCAGCTCCTGCTTTTACATATTCTTCATCGGGAAAAACTCTAATAGAAGAAGGTTGAACAATAAATTCAATCCCCTTCTCTCTTAGCTCTTTTACGTCCTCTGGGACCAGAGGAACTCTTCTTTCCCATATACTTTTGTCTTCCCTTCTTATTCCTACTTTCATGAAAATCCTCCGTTTTTTGATTCCGATTATCAGGTTACCAGACTAAACAGAAAATAGTCAAGGAGAACAACATCATATTAAAAAGCATAAATATTGGCTTTTTTCTATTGATTACCTAATCTAAAAAGAGCATACTTTAAAAGTATAATCATTCCATAACGGAGGCCAAAATGAATAAGCTATCAATCTTTTTTCTCTCTGTCTTATTTTTTAGCGCACAATTAAATGCTGAAGTTACCCTCACCATTCAGGACCACACAAAGATAATGAAGTTTCTTATTGACCACCCGGTCGCCCTGAAGAACTGGTTAAAATCCAGGGGTAGGGCAGGAAATGTAAGCTCGGAAGAAGTCTTTAATTTTATATCCACCCACGCAGGAAAAAGGTCCTCTACAGAAGTCCTTTATATAGTAAACAAAGCAAGAAGCCTAAATAGAAGAACAAGGGCAATAAATCCTGGTGGGAATTACAATGATATCATGCAAAAAATTCAGTCAGCGCGAAATCTGGAAGAATTGCGACTCATCTTATCCAGAGAAAAAAATAGAATTTCTCGCGTAAGAACACGGAATAGAAGGATAATAAGTCTTTCTATGGGGCTGGAAATAGCCTCCCAGATAATAGAAGATGGAATCGCAAACGGCATATATTCTCCAGACAGTTATGCTGCATTTCTTGGAAGAAAAAGGATAAGGGGAATCTGGAACGCACTAAAGGATGAGCTCCTGGATACAGCAAAACATGATGCAGCTGGAGCAATTATAGGGGCATTGATAGGACCTGAGGGAGCTGTTGGGGGAGCCATAGCAGCATCTTCCGCATCAGTTGCGGAGGTTGTTCTTGACTTAGTTTTGAATCCTGAACCTGCTTATTAAGCCACAGTCAGGAAAACCAGGCGAATTTTTAGTTAACAACAAAAAAGGAGATGCCCTCTCTCATATAAACTAAACATAAATGGAT